>NZ_JBHFKW010000028.1:0-62686 GCF_042879395.1 Photorhabdus sp. RM322S | reverse complement strand
GTCCCTGATTTCGCCAAGCCGGTTGAAACATACGGCCCGGGCCAGGGTGTTTTTCGCCTCTCCCTTATTCAATCCGGCAGTCACCCGTTGTCGCAGACCGGAGTCGAGAAGCCAGTCCAGCGCAAAAATCGTCCTCTCGATACGCCCGATTTCGCGTAAGGCAAGCGCCAGTCCGTTTTGTCGTGGATAGCTGGCGAACTTCCGCAACATCAACGAAGCCGTCACGGTACCCTGTTTGATTGACGCTGCCAGGCGCAGATATTCAGACCATTGTGTCAGAATGATTTTCTGGTTGATGCTTTTATCGCCTAAAAAATGTGATAACGCCGGATAATTTTTCGGGTCATCAGGCACATATAAGTTTTTTTCCTTTAGATCACGTATTCGCGGCGCGAAGCGGAAGCCAAGCGGTGGACACAATGCAAATATGTGATCGGTAAAACCATTGGTATCAGTATAGTGTTCCTCAATACACAGCTCAGATTCGTGGTACAACAAACCGTCCAGGACATGTGTTGCATCACGTATTGTCGAAGTGATGGCCTTGATGTGGTACGGTGTGTATTGATCTGAAATATGCGTATAGAAGTTGATTCCGGGGTCAGAACCGTAGCGCAAATTAACCTGCCCGGTCTGTTTCCCTCGCCCGCCGACTTTGTAGTTTTGCCCGTCCGATGAGGATGTCCTGCCAGTTCCCCAGTGCAATGCGAATGGTAATCGGTGCTGGTAATTAACCAGTTCGGCCAGCCCTTTAGAATATGATTCATCGCGAACATGCCAGGCACGAACCGTATCAAGTTTGTGAAAAGTCGTTCCCGGGCAGGCTTCCGCCATTTTTGTCAGCCCCAGGTTGATTGCATCGGACAGGATCACGGTCAGCAATACTGACCTATTCTTTGACAGTGCATCGGTTCGCAAGTGCGTGAAATGCCGGGTAAAGTCAGTCCATTGATCGACCTCAAGCAGCAAATCTGTAATTTTGGGATGAGGCATCATGGCAAAGATGTCTTCTTCCGGCACGCTTTTAGCCAGCGGTTTAATCTTCAACAATTCATCGGATATTTCCGCGTCCGGCAGTTCACCTGTGGCAGCCAGACGGTTCACTTCGGTCAATTTTTCCCTGAGTAGAGCCAGCCGATCCCGTAAATAACGCTCTCCATCTATATCAATTGCCAGGGGTAAATCATCTGCATCGCGCAACGCCGCAAAATGTTCCGGCGTCAGAAGGTATTCCTCAAAGTCTTTGAACTGCCGTGAACCCGGCACCCAGATATCGCCCGACCGCAACGCATTTTTTAGTTCGGACAAAGCACACAATTCATAAAAATGCCGGTCTATCCCGCCATCTTTTACAACATATTGTTCCCAGCGCGGTTTAATGAATCCGGTCGGCGCACCTTTTGGCATTGACCGGGCATTGGCCGCATTCATGCCCTTGATGGTATTAATGCCATCCAGCACTCGTTGTGCGACCGGCACCGCTCTGAATGCGAATGCTTCCAGCAACCGCGGCATATAGCGCTTTATCTGGCGATAACTCTCATCGATAAGATGAAGATGATCGAATGACTCAGGTTGCGCCAGCGTCTCCGCTTCCGTAATACTTTGCGTGAAAGTTTCCCAGGGGATTACAGCCTCGATTGCGCTAAACGGGTCAGCTCCGATCTTGCGGGCATCGATCAGAGCATGGCCTACGCGGGAATAGAGTCGTACCTTATCATTGATCGCTTTACCCTTGTTATGGAATGATTCAGCGTGCTTACGTTTTGCATCAGAGAACATCTTGCCGATGATCCTGTCGTTCAAATCCAGTATCTGGTCGATAACGGTAGCCTGAGTATCGATCAACATTGCTGCCAGCGTTGCATGCCGCCGCGTTTCTTCAAGATCGCGCAGGTGCTGAATGCTCATTTGCACTCCTTCGCGAGCCAGTTGTGTCAGGCGTCCCTGATGAATCATTTTCTCAATACCGGCAGGTAAACCAACTTCCCGAATGACATCAAGGCGATCAAGATGCAGCAGGATGCGTTTTGCCTTTGCCTCTCCGGGCGGCTGGCGCAGCCAGGTTAACACGATGGTGCGTAAGCCTTCGCGTGGGGTGAGCAGCTTATCCAGTTTTTTGCACTGCGCGGCGTCCAGTCTTTCTGTCAGGAGCTGGTAGAACAGGCGGGTTCCGCGAGCCAGAGCTTCCGCACACAAACGGTCTATGACGCCGGCAGGTGGCAAAATGATGTGATTTTTGCGCAATATATCGATCAATTGCTCTGCTATCACAACACCCTTGTTTGTCTGGAGAGCCAGTTCCGTCAACATACCACGTTGCTTTCGGTATTCCCCGGCTGTGAATGGACGATAGCCAAATGCCGCCTGCAACTCGAGCGCATGCTCACGCCGGGTCTCGTCCCGTTGGGCGTATTCGCTCCATGCAGCAGGATTGATGTGCAATTGCTGCGATACATAAGACAGGAGAGCATCTGGCGGCGTTGTGGCCGCGGCCATTGCATAACCGGGGTAGCGTAGATAACACAGCTGGACAGCGAAGCCGAACCGGTTGTGCGCACCGCGCCGCCGGCAAATAATAGCCAAATCGCGCTCGTCAAAGGTATAATACCGCGCGATCTCTACATCGGAACCTGGAAATGCAAGTAGTGTTTCCTGCTGGACAATAGTAAGAAGTGTTCGCCGTGGCATGAGTTATTGGGTTGTCCGCAAATATTGGTAAAGCGTCTCCCGGCTGATGCCAAATTCCCGGGCAAGCGTGGATTTTTGTTCGCCGGCAGCGGTCCGATGTTGCAGCAACTTAATATCCTGGTCGGAAAGCGATTTCTTACGACCACGATAGACCCCACGCTTTTTGGCCAGCGCAATTCCCTCGCGCTGACGCTCCCGGATTAGAGAGCGTTCGAACTCGGCAAAGGCCCCCATGACCGACAGCATGAGATTAGCCATTGGCGAATCTTCGCCGGTAAAACAGAGATGTTCCTTGACGAATTCAATGTGTACACCGCGTTGTGTGAGTGTTTGCACTATACGGCGCAAATCGTCGAGGTTTCGCGCCAGACATCCATGCTATGTACTACCACTGCATCGCCACTGCGGGCAAAACTCATCAGCGCTTCCAGTTGCGGACGTTTGATATCTTTGCCTGAAGCGTTGTCGGTGAAAATTCGATCAACTTTGACGCCATCCAGTTGCCGTTCCGGATTCTGCTCGAAAGTGCTGACACGAATGTATCCAATACGTTGTCCGGTCATAAAATCCCCTGTGTAATGTCAGGAAAGACTTTATGACCTTTAATGATTAGTGTCAATAAATTCAAAAATAGATTCTATTCTGACACGCTTTCCATAAGGCACCTGACATCAGGATAGGGTATAGTTTAACCTGACACTTTTTGCTTAGCGTACTTTAATTTCCCTTTCGCCAAACGACCCCTATAGGCTCACAGGGAAAAAGCGGTAGTGCCAGAGTTATCTATCTTCTAGCGACTAAAGATATTATCTATCTGGTGATGGTTTATCCGAAAAGTAAGAAAGATAGCTTAACGGATGCCGCAAAAGCAGAACTGAAAAAACTAACAAAATTACTAAAAGATGAGGTGTAACATGAGTTTTTTTGACGAGTTGAAAGCATCCCTCGAAGAAGCCGTTGAAATTAAACAAGGTAATAAAGCCGCAGCGCGTGTGACTCGATACGAAGTTGCCGACGTTAAAGCTATCCGTGCTCAACTGAATATTTCACAGGCAGAGATGGCAGAGGCTTTAGGCACTAGCATTGATACAATTAAAAGCTGGGAGCAGAAACGTCGAAATCCGACAGGACTCGCGGCAAAGGTGTTAACTATCATTCAAGACAATCCTAATTTCTATAAGGCTCTGGCTACGCATTGATTAGCAGTTGTGTCTCCAAGCGGCTCTGTCGCATTAAGGCTTTTCGAATTAAAGACACGGTTCGCTCTGCAAAAGGTCACATATTACCTGAGCTCCCTTTAATGCGACAGAACCGAACTTGCCGGCAGTACCTCCGGCTACCCGATATATCAGTATGTAACGGGGTCAGGCCTCGACTTCTCTCGTGCCTTGTAAGAATATGTCTTCATGGCATACCAGTCCACATCCACTTTCTCCAACACCTGCTCGACCAACTCCTGAGGAAAACTCTTTTGCCTGATTTCCTGTTTGATTCTGGTCGGGCCATGTTTCTTTCGAACATGTTTATCAATCAGGTGCGTTATCAGGCGGTGATCATCCAGATAACCACACTCAACCAGACGCGACAACGCCTTGTCGATACCCTCTCTGTCTTCCGTCAGCTTACCTAGAACCCGCGTCAACTCACCGGATGCGTAATCCCGCCTAGCCAGAAGTGACACCGCGTAGTCATACAGTTCCTGTGATGTCATGAGATACCTCCGTTGTAATGGAGTCCGTCCTTTCCTACAGATAATCCCTTGATTTTATCTGCCATCAACGGCCAGAGTGCGGTTTTACGCTTGTGTAGTTCGTAGAGAGTTCTGAGGTAGCTCTCTGTTTCCGGAAGCTGAGGGCAATCTTCCAGACCTTCTCTGTAATCGATGGCTTTTTTCATATCTGAGGCGGCATAGCTGTAATATTTGCTTTTTGATTGCTGAATGTTGTCTTCCACCAAAAAACGACGCAACAGGGTAGCCGTAAGCGCATAGCCGTGTTTATAGAGGGTGCTGGATAATGTCCGTAAAAATGAATGTGTGATATAAGCCAGCGAGTCGGCGAGGTTGGCTTTTGGCGTGGCGATAATGCAGGAGTCGATTAAATCATATCGTTCGATGTCTGACGCAAAACAAACATACGGCGCTAACCCCATACCCTTTGCTATGTTCAGGAATGCGGGGCTGTGATCGACATCTTTTTCACCGGCTTTTGTGTACAGGTGATAAAAACGTGTATCACACTGAAAAGTGAATGCTGCAATACAGTGGGCTTTGGCTTCCTCTTTTCTCCCTTCTTCAATCAGAGCTTGAATGAATAATTCATTCCATATGATATTATCTGTGATCTCCTCATCGTCATCCCGTTGACTGTTTAATACGGCAAGTGCTTCATCAGCCCGCAGGTCTTCCATGAGTAATCTGGCATAATCAAAATAATGTGTGGAGTGGCAAAACTCATCATTTTTAAACGCCATCGTCAGAAAATCGAGGTCTTTTATTATCACACTGAGACCCAGGGCTTCTCGGGGGCGTTTTTTTTGATAATACATATCCCGGATTGCACGTAAAATATCCGTACCGAGTAAGGCGCGGTATCTTTTAAAGATTTCTATTCCAAAATATAATTCCCTTTCAACAACGGTGAATATCTTTTTGGCAATGAAGACGGGGTCGCTGTTTTTTTGTGCTTCCAGTGATTTCATCCACGCATCCAGCAGAACGGTGTAGTAGTCCATCCAACTCCCGCTGGAGGTGTCTACGTTCCCGGTGAACTTTTCGAACTCAAGCATCATTTTTACGCTCAGACTTTCCGCTTGCTCGGGGAGCAAGTGGGCGACCCCCATAAGGGGGTTAGCCATACTGCGTGTCAGCTCGTCAAAAAAGGCATCTGCGTCGTAGTAATCATAAAAACGTTTGCTTTTGGCGCGGCGGGCGTACTCCTTCTCAACGGCTTTGAGCACCTCCGATGCCGATAACAGATACCCATTCACCAGTGTGGTCTTGGCCTGTTTATTATCCTGTATCAGGTCATGAATGGTATTGAGCAACACGTCATGACTCATCTCTGAAAGCTGTGCGGTTTGTTTTTTTGTTAACGATGCCATGAAACTCCTCCTGGTGCAGGCTGTATGAAACGCAAGGGCGTGTTATTTGCCTCTTCAGGCATAAATCATCCCGGATTAACAAGATGAACTTGCCGCCTTTATTCTGTGAACAGACCATTGTTCAATTCTGAAAGCGCGAATGTCACGCACTGAGGGAGGAAACCACGATTGGGCTTTGAGGGATTGGATCGCTACAAAAAGCTGGGCCATGTTTTCGTCTTCGCTGACATACCGACTGCCCTGAACGTGTCTAAAACCGTACATTCAAGCGGCCTTGGGGTCATTGTTAACGTGGGCCAGACGGTATTCGGTTTTCTCACCCGTTTCTACCAAGACGACTTCTATCATCCAGTCACCATCCTCTAATGGACGGAGCAGCTTCCCTACTTCATATTTTGGCCCAAACGCACCAAAGCTTTTTATCGTGCCAACAGGTACAGACGGTGTCGTTATCATGACCGTTCCTCATTATTAAAATTTATTGATAGTGTAGTATTTTGAGAATATTGTTTCAAGAACAAGCAGGTCATATGCCACGCCATTCAATGTTGTCCGCCGCTGAGCGGGAAAACTGCCTCCTTTCCATCCTCCTCAAGACGAGGTAGAAAGGAGATTGACGGATAATCTGGTTTTAACATCAGGTAATTGAAACAGATTTTTTCCCGACTAAGTCGGCCAGTTTATCCATATCTTCAATAGTGATGTATTTACCTTTTACGCCGAGAGTATTGTTTTTCTGGAAGCGTCCAAGCAGACGACTAATGGTTTCAACAGTCAGACCAAGGTAATTACCAATATCACTACGAGTCATGGTTAAACGGAATTCTCTTGGTGAGAAACCCCGTTGAGCGAAACGACGGGAGAGGTTATAAATAAATGCGGCTAATCGCTCTTCCGCGTTTTTCTTGGATAACAACAATATCATTTCTTGGTCGCCTTTAATTTCCCCACTCATCAAACGCATCATTTGCTGGCGAAGATTAGGCATTTTACCGGACAGGTCATCCAGTGTTTCAAACGGAATTTCACAAACCATCGATGTTTCCAAGGCTTGAGCAAAACTTGGATGCTGAGTATTAAGGATGGCGTCAAAACCCACTAAATCCCCTGCGAGATGGAAACCTGTGATCTGTTCATCACCTTCTTCGGTGATGGTGTAGCTTTTAATCGTGCCAGAACGGATAGCATAAAGAGATTTCAACTCATCTCCTGCTTTAAACAAAGTTTGCCCTTTCTGGATAGGTTTCTTACGCTCAATGATATTATCGAGCTGGTCAAGCTCGTGTTCATTCAGGGTGAAAGGGATGCACAGCTGGTTAATGCTGCAATCCTGGCAGTGGATCGCACAACCACCAGACTGGATTCGACGAATAACACGTTTTTCCTGGATCATATGGCATGCTCATTAGAAATTAGGAATATTGATATAGTTCAACTTTAGCATCTGTTGATGATTCTGGTAAGAGCTATAATAGTTTTCTGCGATTTATTCGGGAAAATGTACTATCTTAATATATTGACTATAAGAAATTATTACATTGCGTAAAGTTGATGTTCGGTCATTGCCATAGCAAGACTGTATTCAATATCAGCGGCTTGAATTGAATCTGGCAAAGGGGTTCTCGCTTTATCCACCTATGCCAAGCTCTATTTTTCCGTTCTCCATAGCAATTATCTTTTAAAATCTATCCATTTTTTATTTTTCTGACAAGTCAGATTATGGTTCCATATAAAGGTTTATAGAGAAATAAGACAAGTCTGAAAATAAGGCTTGAATTTAAGAGCCTATTTTTGATTTTATTGCTAAATACAACTATTTAAATAATAAAGTAGTAGTATATAAAATATTCTGTAGATTCGGCCTATTGCATTAAGAGAATGGATATGAGAGTTTATCTTTTAATCGATATGTGGATGATCTCAATAGACACATTGATTATCACCAGTTTATTTTAGATCAAACACAACTGAATAACATTTATCTATAAATATTAGTTGGAGTTATAATGGATAATTATAATAACGTACATGTTTTACCGAAAAGTCAGTATTTGACTTCTTTGCATACAAAAGCGCGTAATCGTAATGCCGAACAATCGGAGTTTGTGTTTTACTCTGATCGTATTATTCGATTATTATTAGAGGCAGCATCTGAATTGCTACCCTATACCTCTCATCATATTCAAACCCCCATTGGGGATATTTATAATGGAACTGTTTTAAATACTAAACTTTGTGGTGTTTCGATAATACGTGCCGGAGAAAGCATAGAAGGCGAATATAGAAAAATGTATCCTGATTCCCCAGCGGGAAAAATTCTTATTCAAAGAGATAAATTGACAAAACTGCCTCATTATTATTATTCGAACTTACCTGATGATATTGCAGAGAGAGCTATTTTACTTTTTGAGCCTATGTTGGCGACGGGCGGATCATTAGCTAAGGCTATCGATTTATTAAAAGAAAAAGGCGTACCTGAAGAGAATATTATTGTTGTTAATTTTCTTTCTTCTCCTGTTGGTCTTCATAGAATCATGACATCATATCCTAAAATTCAACTGGTTACTTCTTCAATTGAAAATGGACTTAATGAAGATGCTTTTATGAATCCAGGCATTGGTGATTTTGGTGATCGATATTTCGGAACTTATAAACCATCTTGAATGCGATATAACAAAATTAGAGTAATTCTCTTTTAGAATTGAAAGGAGGACATATGCCACATATTAATATAAAACATTTTCCTGCTCACCTCTCACAAGAAGATAAAGATATCTTATCTTTAGAATTGACAAAGGTGGTAACAAAGATGTTTGGTTGTAGAGAAGAGGTTATTTCCATTTCATTAGAGCCGATCGAACAAGAAAAATGGAATGAAGAGGTTTATTTCCCTGAAATTAAACTCAAAGAAACCTTGTTGATTAAATTGCCAAATTATTAATTTATTTTTATAACTGAGGATCTTTTAAAGATATTTTTAATGAATAAAATACTCATTTTCGATTTAGACGGTACATTGTTTGATACTTCTCGAGCAATAATAGAAACGTTCAATGCTGTTTTTAAGGTATTTAACATTCCATTAGTAGGAGATGAAAACATTCGCGCTACAATTGGTCTGCCTTTAGAGAAAGCATTTGCAACGCTCTTAAATATATCTGTTGAAAAGGCGTTAATCTCTAAAGCTGTTGAACAATATCAATTGCAGTATCGTCGGTGTATTCTGCCAAAAGCAAAGGAATTGTTATTTCCTGGTGTTGAAGATGGATTAATCGCTTTAAATAAAAAAGATATAAAACTATCGGTAGCGACCAGCAAATTTACCGCAAGTGCGACAGCATTACTTGAGGCTGCGGGAATAGACGCTGTGTTTGACCGGATAATTGGTGCTGATCACGTTTCAAAACCTAAACCTGATCCAGAATCAGGAAGGAAAATTTTGGAATATTACGGTGCTGTACCAGAGATGGCTGTTATGGTAGGTGATACCACTCACGATATTTATATGGCAAGGGCAGCTGGCATGCGATCAATAGCAGTGACATATGGTATACATAGTGTCGGTATGTTGGAAGAAGCCAGGCCAACTTGGATTGCTAATTGTTTTTATGACGTATGCCATATTATTGAGGAGAATATACTTAAGTGATTAATACGATAAGAAATATCTTATTGGCAATTATTGGTGGAAGTCTACTGACATTGATGATTTACACCAATAGTATATTGTCGGAAAGTACAACACCCTTTTTTGCATCATGGGTAGCTCATGGTATTGGTACGATTGTTGCTTTGATATTATTTATTATTGTGGCTAAGTGCTTTTCTAAAAAAGAAACAGACGAAAAGAAACATAAGAAATCGAATATTCCTATATGGTTTTATCTTGGTGGTATTCCTGGTGCGCTTACCGTTGTGTTAGCGGCTGTTGCTATTAATGGTGGGCTACCATTATCTAGTACAATTTCATTAGGGTTAGTTGGGCAAATACTTTTTGGTCTGGTTGCTGATCATTTCGGGTTTTTAAGAACAAAAAAAAGAAAGATAGTGATACAAGATTTATATGTTATTTTCTTTGTTCTATTTGGCAGTATGTTAATTCTGTTTGGGGGAAGCAACTAATGTTGAGTTTGATTTTTGTTGCCTTTTTAAATGGCATATTTATAGCGGCAACAAGGACGATTAATGGGCAATTAAGTGTCTCGATAGGTTCTTTTGGTGCTTCACTTTGGAATCATATCGGTGGTTTTTTTCTCTTAACAGTGGTATTAACGCTTTTATCGAGTTGGCAATGGAATGAATGGGATTTTGACTCTATTCCAGCAGCGGCTTATATGGGTGGGGTGTTTGGCGCTCTGTTTGTAGCAGTCAGTAGCTATATTTTCCCTAAACTAGGGGCGATGAATGCCGCCATCCTTGTTATTGCCGGGCAAATGTTATCAGCGGTACTGCTTGATTGGTTATATCAGGGGATTACTCCTGGGTTAGTGAAGATTGTTGGAGTATTGTTTGTGTTAGTAGGAATTTACTTAACTAGAAAAACAACTGAGTCAAAATAAGAATAGCATCAACAATAAGGTAAAAAAATGATTAACAAACTACTTAATGATCGTTCATATCATATTGAATTTAACGGTCACCTGACTAACCACGTTAAACATGCTGTTATAGCGCTGCATGGCTTGGGCATCAGTGCGGATAGAATTAAAGACTATTATGATAATTATGCTAAATTGACGCCCTATGGTATGGGGCTTGAACCCCCTAAAACATTAAAGCATGTGATAGACAGTGCGAATTGGAAATATTTCTTAGGCAAAAGAACAAGTTATTCTTCTTACTGTGATTATTTTGAAGAGGAAATTAAAAAGAAAGGGATTGAACAGGTATTGCAAGAATATATGCCGACGCTTTTGTCTGGATGGGCTGGTGCATTAACTCACGGTACCATTCATTTAGGTTGGGCATTGGATGTCGATCATCCTTGGATGATTATTGAAGGGCTTGCTTACATGGCATTCTCCTCTGTTCCTTGTCATTCAGAGAGAGCGTTTATTGATAATTCTCTAAACGACAAGAATGCTTTTGATTCTATATTGAGAATGTCAACGCTGTGGGAGGAAAGGAAAGTAGAATTGACCGATTGGGTGAATTCGTTGGTTAATAATGAAAATCTGGCCGATACCGATTTAATACATCCTGAATTAAAGAGATCGGGACTTCAATATCGTATTGCGCGTATCTTAATGCAAGGCCACCCAGAAATATATCGTTTGCCGGTTTGGATTGAGACACAAGATGTAGAAGAAAGTTGGGCTCAGTTATTCTATGTCATCACATTGATTTATCTCGCTAAACCCGGTGATTTTCTGTTTCTTCATTTGGTTACCTCATTGTTTGCAATGAAAAATATCGCTTCACGTTTACCTGTTGAAGAAAGTAAAAATATTATTAAATGTTACTGGGTTGGTATGTTGTGCATTCTGTTTTCAACAACTGATTTATCGAAGCCCGCTAAATTTTCTGCGCTTAATCAGGCTTATTCATTCAGGCAAGACGAAATGACTTATTCTGTCTGGGAACAGGAGTGGTCGCATATTATTGCCAGGGCATTAGAGGAAGAAGAAGAACATAACCCGAAACTGGTTTATGTCATGAATCAATTGTGGAAAAAATATGGTTTAACCCTTTATAGGGCAGCCGCAAATCAATTTACAAACACACCTTTGCTTCCTCCTTCTTTCGAAGAAGCACCGATTGAATAATAAACTGGCTCTATTGTTTTATTAAAATATTATATTCCAGGGGGGTAAAAGGGACGTTGGGGAAGAAGATAAAAACGCTTTAGAGAGATAAGAGCGTCATCGGAGATTGAGAAAATAGTATGGATGAACTATGACGATAAGGAAAGGTGTTCTCTTGTCTCTCAATTAATATTGGAATATTTAAAGAACAATGAATTAATTAATTGATAATTCCGTATCGTGATGAGGTGCATTTTGATAGATGTATCTTATCACGAAATCACAAATAAATGATCCGGAATTACCGGGGATAATAATAACCGTTTTATTTGCGGAGAGTATTGAATAATCATAATTTAAATTTTTTGAATTCATCATCTAATAAATTAATTTTTTAGATAATCTTTAAGGTATTGTCTTATACGAATGCCAGATTACTTATAGTAATTGGCAAGGATATTTATTTGCCTCGAAGAGTGTGTCTTTGTTGAATTTAATTAATTGAATGATTTTAATAAAATATAAGTCATCAATCATGATCAAAAAGACACTTATAATTTCGTAGATAAAATGTCATTTTTAACTACGGCGATATTTACTTCATTATTATATAAAGTAACTGAAAATGTTAGAAAATAATATTAAACAATGTGATTTAATCACTGATGTTTGCCTTAAAGAAGACGCAATAACATTGATGGATATGCTTGAAAGTCAACTAAAGTACCAGGCAGATGGATATGTTGTTATTGATAAAGAACAATCGCTTAATTACGCTGATTTCTATTTGAAAGTGAAAGAGATTGGATATTGTCTATCAGAAATGAGCTCAAAAAATTCAGTGAGTATTGGGCTTTTTTGTGATCCTTCTATAGATTTAATTTGTGGTGCGTGGGGTATTTTATCAGCGAATAAAGCCTATTTGCCTTTATCGCCTGACTATCCAGCTGAGCGCCTCAAATATATGATAGAAGATTCTGGCATTGATGTGATTTTTACCCAATCGCATTTAAAAGAACAGTTGCAGGACATTGCACCAAAATCAGTATTAATTATCACACCGGAAGATGTCGCTCTGACGATAAAAACACGAACAATAGAAGATATTCTCAATACGGCTCGAGTTCCCAACCCAACCAGCCTGGCTTATATTATTTATACTTCTGGTAGTACGGGTAAACCAAAGGGAGTTATGATTGAGCATCACAGTATTGTGAATCAAATGAGATTTCTTGCAAAAGCGTTCAGCTTAGGCAAGCACTCTCGAATTTTGCAGAAAACGCCAATGAGTTTTGATGCTGCTCAATGGGAAATTTTAGCGCCTGCAATAGGTGTCCAAGTGATTATTGGCCCTGTAGGATGCTATCGCGATCCGGATGCGATTATTAAAACAATTCTTCAACATCAAGTGACAACTTTGCAATGTGTTCCTACTTTACTGCAAGCGTTACTAGATAATCCCAATTTTTTGGATTGCTTATCACTGACTCAAGTATTCAGTGGAGGAGAGGCGCTGACAACCAAATTAGCCGCTCAATTTTTGAATAGTTTTACTCACTGTGAATTAATCAATTTATATGGTCCAACAGAATGTACGATTAATTCATCGTATTTCCGGGTGACAAATGAAACTTTGCCAAATTATCAAACATCTATTTCAATTGGTATACCTGTAGATAATACAGAATACTACGTTCTTGATGAGAATAGATTACCTGTGGTGGTGGGTGAAATTGGCGAGCTTTATATTTCGGGTGTTCAGTTAGCACGTGGCTATTTGCATAAGCCAGAAATGACAAAAGATAAATTTATTTATAATCATCTTGCATCCGAAACTAAATACCCGTGGTTATATCGAACGGGAGATCTCGTGACCAGAGGGGCCGATGGTAATACTTATTTTGTTGGTCGGGTTGATAGCCAGGTCAAGTTACGAGGTTATCGTATTGAGCTTGATGAAATACGTCATGCGATTGAAGAACATAGCTGGATAAAAACAGCGGCAATGTTAATTAAGAAAGATGCCAGAACGGGTTTCCAAAATCTCATAGCATGTGTGGAATTGGATGAAAAAGAAGCCGCGCTGATGGATCAAGGTAATAGTAGCTCACATCACAAATCAAAAACCAATAAACTCCAGGTGAAAGCTCAACTTTCTAATTCTGGTTGTCGGAGTGAAGAATTGTGTGAGAATCGTCCTGTAATCTTACTGCCTTATAAAGAAGGAGAGATAAAACAAAGAGAATATGTCTTTGGGCGCAAGACATATCGCTATTTTGAGGGGACAGAAATAACGGTAGAGAAACTAAAAACATTGCTGACAACCACTCAGCAGCGTGAAATTTGCTCTTTGCCACTGAATCATTTAACACTTAAAGATTTCGGCTATGTGTTGCGTTATTTTGGTCAGTTTACCAGTCATCAACGTTTATTGCCAAAATATGCCTATGCTTCACCGGGTGCTCTCTATGCGACTCAAATGTATTTTGAATTGCATCATGTTCTCGGTTTGGATGCGGGGATTTACTATTATCATCCTGTGACTCATGAGTTAATAAAAATTTCAACATTGAGTCGTCGGCAAAAGCCAATGATAAAAGTACATTTTATTGGAAAGCGTGAAGCTATTGAGCCCGTTTATAAGAACAACATACAAGAAGTTCTGAAAATGGAAGCGGGTCATATGATGGGGCTCTTTGACGATATATTACCGGAAATCGGCTTGGGTATTGGTGAAAGTGAATATCAAGCTGCCTGTCCTGATTGGTATGATGGTAATATTCAGGATTATTACCTTGGTGCATTTGAAATATGTCGCTATGAAAATAGATTACCACCATTTGATACCGATCTTTATTTGCAAACACATGCTAATAAAATACCTGAGATGCCATGTGGTTTATATCACTTTTCTAACGGGGAATTTGTGCGAGTAAGTGATGATATTGTTCGGAAAAAGGATGTTATCGCGATTAATCAGCAAGTTTATGATCGTTCCAGTTTTGGTGTGTCAATTATTCCACGTTGTGTCCCTGAATGGCATTATTATATTACATTGGGTCGTCGATTACATGCGTTGCAAAGTAATCAATTGTGTATTGGATTAATGTCATCTGGTTACAGCTCAGAGAGCAATAACGATTTACCTTCGGCGAAAAGGATGCGATCTATTCTGAATGCGCTTGATAAACCTATGGCGGCATTTTATTTCTGTATAGGCGGGAGTGTTAGCCAAGAGCAATACACTTGTGAAGGTATGAAAGAAGATGTTGTTCATATGAAAGGGCCAGTTGAGATCATTAAAGATGATCTTCATCAGCAACTCCCTCAATATATGATCCCAAATAAGGTATTAGTTTTTGATAAATTACCTTTGACGGCCAATGGAAAAGTAGATTACCCGTCTTTGTCAAAATCTAAAGCAGTGGAGGATATCTCAACACAGAGACCATTAGTGCCATTACGGACAGAGACTGAATTGAGGCTTGGAAAAATTTGGATGGAAGTGATGAAATGGGATTCAGTATCTGCACACGATGATTTTTTCGAGAGTGGAGGTAATTCTTTGATGGCTGTTGCTATGGTTAATAAGATCAATGAGGCCTTTAATATTCGTTTTCCGCTACAAATACTTTTTCAATCTCCCAATATAGAAGAATTGGCTAAATGGATTGAGCAAGCCGATGCAAAAACAATATCAAGATTAATTTTATTGAATCAGGCAAGCAAGGACCCAATTTACTGTTGGCCGGGTTTGGGCGGATATCCTATGAGTTTGAGGTTGCTGGCTAATAAAGTGGTTCCCGACAGGGCATTTTATGGAATACAGGCATATGGGATAAACGAGAGTGAAATACCGTTTTCTTCTATCCAGAGAATGGCAGAGGAAGATATTAAAGAGATAAAGAAAATACAGCCAGAAGGGCCCTATACATTATGGGGATATTCATTTGGTGCCCGGGTAGCATTTGAGGCTGCGTACCAGCTTGAACAAGCCGGAGAAGAAGTTAAGGCATTGAATTTGTTAGCACCGGGATCGCCTCATCTTCACATGAAGCAAGAGAAATATCATGATAAAGGCGCTGAATTTACTAATCCGGCTTTTGTTCAAATACTTTTTTCTGTATTTGCTCGTTCAATCAGTAGCCCAATGGTTAAAACTTGCTTAGAACAGGTGAATAGTGAAGCGACATTTATTAACTTTATATGTAGTCGTTTTAAAAACTTGGAGCCATCATTAGTAAAACGTATCGTTAGGATTGTGACTTTGACTTATGATTTCAAGTACAGTATTGATGAGCTTTATCACAGATATCTAAAGGCACCTATAACTATTCTCAAGGCGAATAAAGATAATGATTCATTTATCGAAAAATCTGGCGTGTTTTCATCAACACCACCTAAAATAATTGAATTGATATCGGATCACTATCAACTGTTGGAAAATGAAGGTGTGACTGAGATTGAGAAAATAATCTCGCTTTTAAATTACCAGTAATAAATACAATCCGTAAGATTCAATAAGTAGATATTAATAGATATATTATCTCTAATGTTATATTTAGTAGATAATATCAAGAGAATTAAAAGGTATATAACATGAATATCAGTCATAGCGTTCCACTTAAATTCAGCTGTGAAGTAAAAGACGCGCTTGAATCAGGAAAACCTGTTGTTGCTCTGGAATCCAATGTGATTACACATGGCTTGGATTACCCTGATAATGTCATAACAGCTAAGCATGTTGAGCAGGCTGTTCGTGAAAGTGGGGCAGTTCCCGCAACGATAGGAATAGATAATGGTGAATTTCTGATTGGGATGTCAGATGAACAAATTGAGAAATTTGCTACCGCATCTCATGTTCCAAAGGTCACGAGTCGGGATATTCCGGTCGTGTTAGCGAGTGGCGGGATGGGGGCGACAACAGTGGCATCGTCAATACTTGCAGCAGAAATAGCGGGTATTAAATTCTTCTGTTCTGCGGGGATTGGTGGAGTACATCGAGGTGCAGAGACGAGTATGGATATATCAGCAGACTTGACTCAGTTAACGCGTTCCCGTGTTGCTGTGGTCTGTGCTGGCGCAAAAAATATCCTCGATATTGGATTAACATTGGAATTTCTGGAGACATGGAATGTGCCAATCATATCCTATCAGTCGGATGATTTTCCTGCATTCTACTGTCGTTCCAGCGGATTCAAAAGTCCACAACGTCTTGATGATCCCGCCGTAATTGCCAAAGCGATTGAAATAAATTGGATGTTGCCGGGAGGGAAAGGGATATTAATTACGACACCAACCAAGACAGAGGATGCGATAGATAGTCAAAAGATTGATATGATTATACAAGGTGCGGTATTAGAGGCTAAGAGGAATAATATTGTTGGTAATTCGTTGACAAAGTATCTGATGAGAATGATTGACCGAGAAACCAATGGGATCTCGGCGAAAGCTAATATGGCTGTATTAGTTAATACAGCAAATGTTGCTGGAAAGTTGGCGGTGGCCCACGCCATTCATAAATTTTCAGACAAAATTTATCCCGGCAGATCCCAGGCCCAGTAAGTTGATTTTCAACTGATCACCGGCATTAACCGATACCATTGTGGCAAGGGAACCTGAGAGAATAATTTCTCCCTGGCGTAGCGTCGTATCCAGCATTCCCAGCATATTCGCCAACCAGGCAACGGCGTTGGCAGGGTGCCCAAATGCGGCTGCACCTATGCCGGTATCAATCAGTTTACCGTTCTTTTTCAGTGTCATAGTAATGGCAGCCAAATCAATTTCTGATGGCAGACGGGTGCCGTTACCAATAACAAATAAACCTGATGAGGCATTATCAGCAACCGTATCCGTGATTTTTATTTTCCAATCACGGATACGGGAATCGACGATTTCGATACAGGGTACAACATAAGCTGTTGCTTGCAGTACATCTTCCGCGGTAATACCTGGACCACGCAAATTGCGTTTCAGGATAAAGCCAATTTCACCTTCAGCCTTCGGCGCAATTAACTGTTCAATGGGCACAGTGGCATTATTTTCGTAATACATATCTGAGGTGAGAATGCCAAAGTCTGGCTGATCTACGTCCAATATATCCATCACTGCCTGGCTAGTGATACCAATTTTCTTACCGACAATTCGTTCATTAGTTGTTTCCAGACGGTGGGAAATGACTCTTTGTTGGATGAGATAAGCATCGTGTAATGTCAGTTTTGGATATTCATCAGAAATCGGGGTGATGGCCTGATTATTCCGCCATGATTGAAACAATTTTTCGCCAAGATAGTTTATCACGTTATTCATTGGTTGTTGCTCCTGATCAGGCGACAAAAGTGATATTCCAGGAGGAATATCACTCGTCTGTAAGCGACATTATTTGTTGCCGTTTAGCAGAAAATCGATATGAATTCGATTGAACGTGTCTGGATCCTCATATTGAGGCCAGTGACCACATTTTTCCATCACGACAAAACGGCTGTTTTTGATAAGTCCGGCAAGTTTCTGGCCCACGGAAACCGCGGCAGTTGGATCGTGAGTTGTCCATAGCACCAGAGTTTCGGCCTGAATTTTTGCCAGCTCATCTTCGGTCAGAAGATTACGCAGGCGGGTATCCATGTCTTGCAGGCACATAATGTTTTCCATTGCAGATAACATATCCGGCTGACGATAAATCGCAAAACGGGATTCAACCAGGTCTTCTGTCACCATAGCAGGATCTTCCATCAGGAATTCAAGACGCTTGCGGGTGGTTTCCCGATCTGGGTTTTTCACTGCATTCAGGCTCAGAGTGCGCAAGCGTTCCATCACATTTGGATCGGCAATCATCCCTCCTGCGGTATTCAGCACCAGACGGCGAATATATCGTGGATATTTTGCCGCAAAGCGGGCGGCGACC
Organism: Photorhabdus sp. RM322S; assembly: GCF_042879395.1. NCBI lineage: Bacteria > Pseudomonadati > Pseudomonadota > Gammaproteobacteria > Enterobacterales > Morganellaceae > Photorhabdus > Photorhabdus sp. RM322S. The sequence continues at coordinate 44,248 of NZ_JBHFKW010000028.1, read as the reverse complement.
CATCCACCTAAAGATTCACCGGAAAGGTGAATTTTTTTCAGATTTAATGTTTCGACAAAATCCCGCAAGTGTTCTACATAATCGATAATTTCATAAGAGCGGATAGGTTTATCAGTGAAACCATGTCCTAACATATCAATTGCCAGTACGCGAAAATGTGCAGCATGAGGCAGAACATTACGCATATAGGCTTCCAGATGACCACCAATACCGTGCAAGAAAATCAGGGTTTCAGGGCCGCTGCCAGCTTCAAGTACGCGGGTTTTTATCCCTTTTACATTAATATGGTGCAAATGAACTTCACCACCAGCAATGGCTGACCAAAGCGATCGTAACTCAGGTTGTACAGGTTTATGTTGACGGTTTGTCGTTGACATAACAATATTTCCCTTATTTTTTTCAGGTTAATTTAATGTTAATATAACGACATCAAGCAATATTAACTAATACTTAATATGTCTAATCTGAAATGTAAAAACGATTATACTTAATTTCTATAGATATTTATTTTCAACAATATCTATTAAATGTGATAATAATTCTGATGTGTTGTCTTTTCGCCATGCCATTATTAACTCTATTGTCGGTGAATATCCAGATAATGGCCGGCAAACAACAGCGTCGGTCATGATACTGGTAATATAGAATGGTACTATTGCACATCCTAAATTCAGGCTGACCATGTTTAAAATTAATAACATATTGTTAGCTGTTTGAATAATATTCGGTGAGACATTATGTTCAGCAAAATAATTTTCTATAATCTGTTGTAATATACCGGATTGTGTTGGATCAGGAATAATAAAGTTCTCACCATGTAAGTCATCGACTGAAATTTTCTCACAGTATCTTAGCCTATGATTAGCCGGCATCAGTACTACCAGTGGTTCATTAAGAATAACTTTAAAATCAATGGAATCACTCTTTATTGGCGGCCGCATAAAAGCGACATCAATGTCACCTTGCAGTAATTTCTCTTCTTGTCTTGGATTAAATAAACTAATAAGTTCTATTTTTGCTTCAGGATGAGAAAGACGAAACACTGGAATAACTTCAGGTAATACCTTAACTTCTGCTGATGGGACAAATCCAATGGTAAGCACAATTTGTTCTTGTGCTGCTCTGCGTGCCATTTTTTTTGCTTTCTCTGCATTGTCAAGAATAATCCTGGCCTGTTGGAGAAAAACTTCCCCGGCTTTGGTTAAAGAAACTCTGCGTTTATTTCTTTCTAATAATGTAGATCCAATATAGTCTTCTAAATCTTTTATTTGCTGGCTTAATGAAGGTTGTGCGGTATGCAATTTTTTTGCGGCTCTAGTAAAGTTTAATTCTTCTGCTACTGCAATAAAGTATCGTAAGTGTCTTAATTCCATTGCCGTTTCCTCTACATATCGAAAAAAAGTCTCAATTTAAACAAACAATGTATTTCACAAATTATTAATCTATTAATAGCATTCATTTTGCATGTTGGCAAAAAGTCAACTTTTCATTTACATGAGGATCAATAATATGACATTGAGCAAAAACTCAGAGATTTACCGCCTGATTGATGCCCGAGCCGGTCGTGTAACTCCTCAGATTTATATTGACCCTGGGCTTTATCAATTAGAGCTCGAAAGAATATTTGGCCGTTGTTGGCTCTTTTTGGCTCATCACAGTCAAATCCCGCGTCCGGGAGATTTTTTTAATACTTATATGGGAGAGGACAGTGTTGTTGTTGTCCGGCAGAAAGAGGGTTCCGTTAAAGCCTTTCTAAATCAATGTCGTCACCGCTCAATGCGGGTTTGTTACGCGGATAGTGGTAATACCCGTGCGTTTACTTGTCCTTATCACGGTTGGTCATACGGTGTTGATGGGCGATTAGTTGACGTTCCATTGGAATCGTGCGCCTATCCACATGGGCTTTGCAAAGAGAAATGGGGACTTCAGGAAGTTCCGTGTGTGGAGAGTTATAAGGGTTTGATTTTCGGTAATTGGGATACGACAGCTCCCTCCTTGATTGATTATCTTGGTGATATGGCCTGGTATCTTGATGGTGTGCTTGACCGTCGCGAGGGAGGAACAGAAGTTATCGGCGGTGTGCAAAAGTGGGTCATCAACTGTAACTGGAAATTACCTGCTGAACAGTTTGCCGGCGATCAATACCACGCTTTATTTAGTCATGCCTCTGCTGTACAGGTTTTAGCTGTAAAAGAGGGCGATAATGAAAAAGCGTTAGGCGCTGGTCAGACTTCCCGGCCGGTCTGGGAAACAGCAAAAGATGCAGTGCAATTTGCTCAGAACGGTCACGGTAGTGGATTTTTCCTGACTGAAAAACCTGATGCCAACGTTTGGGTTGATGGTGCCGTCGCCCGTTACTACCGTGAAACCTACGCCGAAGCAGAACAGCGCCTGGGGAAAGTCAGGGCACTGCGTCTTGCGGGCCACAACAATATTTTTCCAACACTCTCCTGGCTTAACGGTACAGCGACGATGCGGGTATGGCATCCACGCGGACCAGACCAGGTGGAAGTATGGGCATTTTGCATTGCAGACAAAGCGGCTTCTCCAGAGGTAAAAGAGGCTTTTGAAAATAGTGCAACCCGTGCATTTGGTCCGGCAGGTTTTCTCGAACAGGATGATTCAGAAAATTGGGTGGAAATCCAGAAGGTACTCAGAGGCTACAAAGCCCGTAACAGCCCGTTGTGTATGGAAATGAGGCTGGGACAAGAAAGAGTGCGGGACGATGGTATTCCAGGCGTGACCAACTATGTTTTTTCCGAAACTGTCGCCCGTGGCATGTATCAACGCTGGGCTGATTTACTGACCAGTGAAACCTGGGATGAGATAGAGGAAAAAAGCCGGGCTTATCAGCAGGAGTTGGTCAAATGAAAGAGTTAATCGTCAATCAAGAAAAACGGGTATCGGTAGAGCTGCATTATGAAATAAGTCAGTTTTTGTATTACGAAATAGCGTTACTGGATGAGTGGAAATTTCGCGACTGGCTTGAGTTGTTATCAGAAGATCTTAGTTATACCATGCGCACCATTGTTAACGCCCAAACCCGCGACCGCCGCAAAAGTATCCAGCCTCCAACCACTTGGTTATTCAATGATAATAAATTTCAGCTTGAACGCCGGATTGCCCGGTTAGAAACGGGTATGGCATGGGCAGAGGAGCCGCCATCCCGTACTCGTCATCTACTGACAAACTTGGTGATTACTGAGACAGGTTTGCCAGACCAGTTTCATGTTCGGTCCAATTATCTGCTGTACCGCTCACAAAAAGAGAAAGATGAAGCTTTTTATGTCGGTAAGCGGCTGGATTGTGTTCGCCGCAATCTGAATACAGGTAGCTGGCTGGTTTGCAGACGTGAAATTACTCTGGATCAAGCCGTCTTAACTTTCCATAACCTGAGTGTCTTATTCTGATGAGCCAGTTATTTGCATGTACTGTTGAAGAATTGCCCGATGGGGAAGCGCGTAAGGTGGAATACACACCGGATATTGCGCTGTTTCACTATAACGGCGAATTCTTTGCTGTTGATGACCGGTGCAGCCACGGTAATGCCTCTATATCCGAAGGGTATCTGGAAGACAATGCGACAGTTGAGTGCCCACTGCATACGGCCAGTTTTTGTCTTAGAACCGGGAGGGCGCTTTGTCTTCCTGCGACAGATCCATTGAAGACGTACCCTGTTGTTGTCGAAGGTGGAAAAATTTACATCACTGTTTCGGAGGAGCAATAATGAGTTGGATGAAAGATCAAGTCATTTTATTAACAGGTGGTGGATCCGGTTTAGGTTTGGCTTTAGTGGAACGTTTTATTGCGGAAGGTGCCAAAGTTGGCGTATTGGAGTTATCTGCGGAAAAAGCGACAGCGCTGGTGCACTGTTTTGGCAAAGATATCTGTGTTATTCAGGGGAATGTCACCTCTTTTGCAGACAATGAACGGGCAGTTGCAGAAACTGTTCGATGTTTTGGTAAGTTGGATTGCTTTATCGGTAATGCCGGGCTCTGGGATCACAAAACCAGCCTGCTTGATGCGTCAGCAGAACAGATTGACAAAGGATTTGATGAACTGATGGGGGTTAACCTGAAAGGGTACATTCTGGGGGCCAAAGCGGCATTACCTGCGCTAACAGCATCAGAAGGTAGTATGATTTTTACGTTGTCGAGTTCATCATGGTTTTCTGGTGGTGGCGGTGTGTTGTATACCGCCAGCAAGCATGGCGCAGTCGGGATGATCCGCCAGTTAGCGTATGAACTGGCACCGGTTATCAGAGTTAATGGTGTCGCGCCGTGTGGCATGCCAAGTGATCTCCGTGGCCCGGCTACATTATCCCAGCAGGATAAATGCATCACAGACAGTCTGCCGCTGGAAAGTATTGGTGCAGCATTACCTTTGCAATTCACGCCTCAGCCGGAAGACTTCACCGGCCCATATGTCATGCTCGCTTCTCGTGCAAACAACCGTACCTTAACCGGTGTCATGATAACGGCTGATGCCGGGTTAAGTATTCGCGGGGTTCGCCGGATCACTGCGGGGATCATGTCACCGGATAAAAAGGGGAATTCAGATGACCATTAAATTGATCTGTACTTCACACACACCTTTGATGGATTTTTGTTCTCCACCTGGAACGACAGAAAAGCATGTTCGGCAGGTTTTTCAACAATTGGCTGAACAGGTGAAAGCATATGATCCAGAATTGATAGTGATTTTTGCCCCTGACCATTTCAATGGTTTTTTTTATGACCTGATGCCGGCATTTTGTGTTGGGGTCAGAGCGAATGCTGTGGGGGACTGGGATATTGGCAAAGGTCCACTCAATGTGCCTGAAAACACCGCGAAGGATCTCATTTCTGCTTTATACGATACCGGTATTGATGTTGCACAATCCTGGCGTATGCAGGCTGATCATGGTTTTGTTCAACCATTGATGTTGCTTTGCCAGGATTTACAGTGCTATCCGACTCTCCCAGTCTTTATTAACTGTGCCGCCAGTCCATTACCGACATGCCGCCGTACCGTTGCGCTTGGTCGTGCGATTGGACAATTCTTGTTTAAAACAGATCAGCGGGTATTGTTGTTGGGCTCTGGTGGTTTATCACATGATCCACCAATATCGCAGATTGGACAGGTACCGCCGGAAGTTGAAGAGGGCTTGATTGCCGGGAGAAATCCGACAAAAGAAGCGCGTCAAAGACGGCAAGGCCGGGTGATTGCGGTTGGAGAATCGTTGGCGCGTGGTGAAAATGTTGTTGCGCCGTTGAATCCTCAGTGGGATGAAGAACTGTTGAGTATTTTTTGCAGTGGCGATATACGGCGCCTTGCTTCATTAACGAATGGCGGGATCGCTATTCAGGGCGGTAAGGGAGGACAGGAAATCCGCTGTTGGATTGCCGCTTTTGCAGCACTTTCTGTTTATGGCGAATATAAAGCCCAACGTCATTATTACCAACCTATTAAGGAATGGCTGGCTGGAATGGCAATGGTCAGTGCTCAACCTGTGAATTAAATGGGGGCATAATATGCGAGATCAGACTTTTATTATTGTCGGAGCAGGGCAAGCGGGGGCGATGGCCGCCGCAACCTTAAGGCAGCAACAGTTTGATGGCGATATTATTTTAATTGGTAAAGAATATCATGCACCTTATGAGCGGCCTATTTTATCAAAAGAGTATTTAATGAACCCGGAGGAAGAACCGAAATATTTGTTCTCCGAAGATTTCTATCTGAAAAATCGGATAGATTTACGCATGGGTCAGCCGGTCAGTCGTATTATTCCCGCGGAACATTGCGTCGTTTTGGAAGATGGCGACAAGCTCAGGTATGACAAACTCCTGCTCGCGATGGGGGCAAGAGCCAAGCGGTTTCCGTTACTTGATCAACTCGGTGAGAATGTTTATACCCTGAGAACACTGGATGATGCGCAACGCTTACGCCAGGCGGTGAAAGAAGGTAAACGGGTTTTGATTGTCGGTGGAGGTGTTATTGGTCTGGAACTGGCGGCAACCTCCTGTGAAATGGGCGCGAATGTGACGGTTATCGAACAGGCGGATAACATCATGGGGCGTTGTGCACCTCCGTTGTTGCAGGATTATCTTTTAAATCGCCATCAGGAAAAAGGGGTGCAATTCTTCCTTGATATCAATATTGTTTCCGCACAAAGGCAGGAGAATGAATTAGTGCTTATACTGAACACCGGAGAAGAGGTGATCGGAGATATTATTATTTATGGTATCGGTGCGGAATTCAGGGACAAGCTCGCTGCTGATGCCGGATTGGTTACTAATGGTGGCATAGTCATTGACAGCTGTTGCCAGACGTCTGAACCGGATATTTTTGCTGCCGGGGATGTTTGCCTTCAGAAAGAGCCAATAACTGGGGATCTCCAACGTCGTGAAACCTGGGAAAATGCTAACCGTCAGGCAACTATCGCCGCACATGCAATGATGGGACTGAAGCCTCCACAGCCAAGTGTTCCGTGGTTTTGGACAGATCAATGGGGCATTAACATTCAGATGGTTGGCAAAATGCAGGCTGAGGAGTGGCATATCCAAGGTGATCTGCAATCAGATAAAGCCATTTTATTGGGTACAGAGAATGAAGTTTTAGTGGGTGCTGTCGCGATTAATCAGGGAAGAGAAATGCGGAATTTACGGAAATTACTCTCTAATCCTATGGCGATTGAGGTGTAGCGTTTGAACACGTTAATTTTATAGAGATAGACGGGTGATGAACTGTTTTATTATCGAATATCGGTGGCTGTCCAAGTGGTCACCGATAGTCATTACATGGAATCTATTTGCCATAAACTAAGCCCACTGTTCACCAGAGAAATGATCAACGGAATGATTGATGAAACCATAGAAAAGGTCTCTATCTGGAGGAAGCTTGCCGTTGAAGTTGGTGTGCCAGGTTCATTGATTAAGGAAGTCGACTCAAATTTGAGATTAAATATCTAATATTACGGTTCAAAACGAATCAAACTGTTTTAAACCGTAATATTTATTTAAGTAATGCAATAAGTTAAATACTATCTTATTAATGTTCAATAATATAAAGATCTTTCAATGATATAAAACCAAGCGGGCTGATATAATATCCGCCAATATAAGGTTTTACTAGTCTGGCACTAACATAATAATAAATAGGAATTGACGGTACATCTCTTGTAAGAATATCTTGTGCTTGCTGGAAATATTTCATATCGTTTGTTGTTTTGGCTTTTTTCATCAGATCATCGTAAATATTATTACTATATAATGATGTATTATTAGAGCTGTTGGTTACAAAATTATTTAAAAATGAGGCGGGATGATCATAATCAGCTGTCCATGCATATCTCACCACATCAAAATTACTTTGATGCATTGTGTCTAACATTGTTTTCCATTCTTGATTCTGTAAGACAGCATCTACGCCCAGATTTTTCTTCCACATTGAAGATACGGCAATAGCAATCCTTGTATGACCTTCTGATGTATTATAAAGAAGATTAAATTTTAGTGGATTATTTCTGTTATAACCCGCTTCATTCAATAATTTCCTGGCTTTTTCAATTCTTTTCGCCAGTGTCCATGATGCATAATCTGGTTGTTTTAAATTCATTCCTCCGGTATTCGGTGGGGTATTATTATAAGCGGCTTTTTGACCTTGACCTAATACCTTATCTGAAATGATGGTTTTATCTAAAGCCAAATTTAATGCCTGTCTGACTCTGATATCATTAAAAGGTGCTTTTTGGGTATTAAATTCGTAATAATAAACACCTAATTTAGGCGAAATGTGAACCTGGCTACCTAACTTAGTTTTTAAGGAGTTAAATGAAATTGATGGGATACTTTTCGTTATATCTATTTCCCCTGCTAAATAACGATTCACCACTGCTGTTTCTGACGTGACGGCAAGATAGGTGACTTTATTAATAACGGTATGTGCATTATCCCAATATTGTGGATTTCTGATACCAATGACTTTTTCATTGACGATCCATTCAGCCAGTTTAAACGGGCCACTACTGACAAACACATTCGGTTGAGTCCATTTCTCACCATATTTTTCAACCGCTTTTTGGCTGATAGGCACCATTACCGGATGTGCCACCATCTGTAAGAAATAGGATAGCGGCTGTTCTAATGTCACTTCTACCGTCATGTCATCCAGTGCTTTAACACCTAGTGCATCGACTTTTTTCTTTCCGGCAAGAATATCTTTGGCGTTGGTTATATACATGTTTTCAATATAGCTGCCATATGGAGATGCCATTTGGGGATCAATTAAACGTCGCCAACTAAAAACCACATCATGGGCAGTAATAGGAGAACCATCAGACCATTTTATTCCTTCTCTTAAATGAAATAACCACACTTTATTATCTTTGGTTTCCCAACTGACGGCTAAATCGGGATTTAACTTACCATCAATGCCTGTGTCAATTAATCCACTAAAGAAGTCGTGAATAATATCAAATTCAACATCACTTTCAACTTTATGGACATCAAGAGACGCAGGTTCTGAACCATTATGAAGAACAATATCCTGATTAATTGCCAGTTTTGTACCAGGTGGAATAATTGCCGCATGAGATAATGTCAAGCTTCCAAATATAATTCCTGTGAATAAAAATATATTTTTTATTGTCTTTTTCATCGTGATTTCTCCAATAAGGCTTCGTTTTTTAATATTGATGTTGCAAGTTGAGCAATATCTGATATTGGCTCGATTGTAAATAACCCTGCCGAGGAATAGCCCCCGAATTTTTTCTTCCGGTTAAAAAAATCTTAGATCCTGCTCACAGATCAGCATATTTTCCTGAACAGAAATGTCGAAAGTTACATCTATGTATCTAATTATTCTTTTATTCTTTTTTTTAGTTGAAAAATTAACATCTATATAGCAATTGAATATATTAAGTTATAGGTTATATTTTATATTATCCAATCCATCAGGAGATAACCATGGCGGTAACAACGCTCAGGCATTTCATTAATAGTCAGTATGTTGAATCTAAAAGTTCCGAATATTTTGACCTGGTAAGCCCGGTCACGGGTGAAGCCTATGCACGTTCTCCTAACGCGATTATAGCGGATGTTGATGAAGCTTATGCATCGGCTAAAGAGGCGTTCAAGATCTGGGGGCGCAGCACACCGTCAGCACGTCAGCAGGCGTTGCTGGCATTAGCCGATGCGGTGGAAAAAAACGCTGAACGTCTGATCGAAGCGCAAAGCCGCAATACGGGGCAGCTCAAGCATCTGATTGCCTCTGAGGAAGTTACGACGTCAGTGGATCATATCCGTTTCTTCGCTGGCGCCGCCCGTTTTCTGGAAGGCAAAGCGACGGCTGAATATCTTCCTGATATGACGACCAGCATCCGGCGCGAACCACTGGGCGTGGTGGGGCAAGTTACGCCATGGAACTACCCGCTAATGATGGCAGTATGGAAGATAGCGCCTGCGCTGGCAGCGGGCAATACTGTGGTACTCAAACCGAGCGATACCACACCGGAAAGTACTCTGTTGCTGGCTGAATTGGCCGCTCCGTTCTTCCCTGTAGGTGCATTCAACGTGGTGTTGGGTAATGCCAGTGCGGGTGCTCTGGTCGTTTCACACAAAACGCCGGCTATGGTTTCCATCACGGGTTCCGTGCGTGCAGGTTTGCAGGTTGCCTCTTCGGCGGCGGCTAATCTCACCAGAGCACATTTAGAGCTAGGCGGCAAAGCGCCGGTGGTTGTTTTCGCCGATGCAGATATGGATAAAGCGGTGGAAACCATAGCTACCGCGGGGTACTTCAATGCGGGTCAGGATTGTACGGCAGCCTCGCGTGTGCTGGTGCATGAATCTGTTTACGATACCTTCGTCGCCAAACTGGTGGCGGCAGCTAAAGCTACCCGTTTTGGCTATCCGGAAGATGAAGAGGCGCTGTATGGGCCGCTTAATAATGCTCGTCAGTTGGAACAGGTCAAAGGGTTCATTGCGCGTCTGCCCGCTTATGCCCGTATCGAAACAGGAGGCCGTCAGGCCGAACGTTCGGGTTATTACTTTGAACCTACGGTAATTACCGGTCTGAAACAGCACGATGAAGCAATCCAGACCGAGATTTTCGGCCCGGTTATCACGGTGCAGAAGTTCCGCGATGAACAGGATGCCATAGAGAAAGCTAACGACGTGAAATACGGACTGGCCTCCAGTGTCTGGACTCGCGATCATGGCCGCGCGTTGCGTTTGTCACGTGAACTCGATTTCGGTACCGTCTGGATTAACACCCATATTCCTCTTACGGCAGAAGCGCCGCACGGCGGCTTCAAGAGTTCTGGATATGGTAAAGATCTGTCGGCTTATGGCTTCGATGAATATACGCGTATCAAACACGTGATGAGTTCCAACGACTGACACAGGACATCCGTCATGATTCAGAATAGATCTCCACGCGACTTGGTGTCGCGTGCGCACCATGAGTTGTTTACTGACCGTGATGTAGGGGCGCTTGAGCGTTATTTTGCGCCGCATTTCATCGAACATTCCCCGTTGGTCAAAGAGGGTCTTGCCGGATTGCGTGAGTTGGTCCGGACACATCCTGAACTGCATCACGAAACGTATCGTGTACTGCAAGATGGTGATCTGGTCGCCATCCACGGTCGTTTTACGGGATTAGATGACCGGCCGCTGGTCGGTTTCGATCTGTACCGGGTTGCCGACGGCTTAATCGTAGAACACTGGGACGGCCTGGTACCCCAGGCCGAACCCAACGCCAGTGGCCGGACTCAATTAGACGGCCCGACTGAAGCAGATCATGGTCATGACCGGGAGAAGAATCGCGAGCTGGTGGTCAACTTTTTCACACGTACCCTGATCGAGGGCCACTACGAAGAGTTTGTGAACTACACCAATGGTGAATTGTTTCGCCAGCACAGCCCCGATATTCCCGATGGTACGGCTGCGGTCATTTCGTTTCTTAAGCAACTCAGGGATGAAGGGCAGGGTCTGCATTACGCCAAAATTCACCGTACGGTAGCCGATGGGCAGTTTGTTCTGACCCATTCGGAGGGGAGTATCGCCGGAGCGCGTCACAGTTACTTCGAGCTATGGCGCATTGAAAATGGCGAAGTGGTTGAACTTTGGGATGCTATCACCCCGGTACCGGAGGATGCGAAAGCGCTGCATCGCCACGGCATTTTTTAACGTTGAACGATACCTGGCGCGGATGGCATGGCGGTAGTTGGGAACTGTTCACATCGGGCGTCTGCCTGCTGAAGCCCGTTTATTTCAGATTGCTGAGGAGTTTTCATTTATGACTGAATCTATGTTAGCCAAAAGACGCCGCGCGGCGATTGCAAAAGGCGTGGGCGTGACTACACAAGTTTATGCGGAGCGTGCGGAAAACGCTGAAATTTGGGACGTTCAGGGGCAACGTTATATCGATTTTGCCGCCGGTATCGCCGTGGTGAATACCGGCCACCGCCATCCGCGCGTCATCGCGGCAGCCAGAGAACAACTGGAACAATTTACCCACACCTGTCATCAGGTAGTGCCCTACGAAAATTATGTGGCGTTGGCCGAACGTTTGAACCACCTGGTGCCTGGTAATTTTGCGAAGAAGACTGTTTTTGTCACTACCGGGGCCGAGGCGGTGGAAAATGCCGTGAAGATTGCGCGTGCTGCTACCGGGCGCAGTGGCGTGGTCGCTTTCAGCGGCGCTTTCCATGGACGTACCTTCCTCGGTATGTCATTAACCGGCAAAGTTGCGCCGTACAAAATGGGGTTCGGCCCGCTGGTTAGCGACGTTTACCGTGTTCCGTTTCCGATCGGGCTGCATGGCATTAGTGTGGAACAAACGCTGAATGCGCTGGAAAATCTCTTTAAAGCCGACATTGAGCCTACGCGCGTCGCTGCCATCATCATCGAACCGGTACAGGGCGAAGGCGGTTTCTATCCTGCGCCTCCTGAGCTGCTCAAAGCTCTGCGTGAGATCGCCGATTGCCACGGCATTGTACTGATCGCCGATGAGATCCAGACCGGTTTCGCGCGTACGGGCAAACTGTTTGCCATGGAGCATCATGAGATTACTGCCGATCTGACCACGATGGCGAAAGGTCTGGCGGGCGGTTTGCCGCTGGCGGCTGTGACGGGACGTGCCGAGTTGATGGACGCTGTCGTGCCTGGTGGTCTGGGGGGAACCTATGGTGGTAACCCGGTGGCGATTGCGGCCGCCCATGCGGTGCTGGATGTGATCGAAGAAGAGAAGCTGAATGCGCGGGCGACGCAGCTGGGAGACCAGCTAAAACAGCGTCTGCATAAACTGCGACCGCGTATCCCGCAGATCGCCGACGTGCGTGGGCTCGGGCTGATGATTGCGGTGGAGTTTAACCGTGCGGACAGTCAGGAACCCGATGCCGGCTTTACCAACGCGGTACGTCAGAAAGCGCTGGAGCGTGGTCTGATCCTGCTGATATGCGGTGTACACGGCAACGTGATTCGTTTCCTTCCGCCGCTGACCATACAAAATAACGTTTTTGACGAAGCGCTCAACATTCTGGAGTCGGTGTTGCTCGATCTGACTGAACAGTAGATAGAACCTGCTGCCTCATAAGAGGGGATAACAATGCACTGGTATTTAAATGTATTAAAGAACTATGCATGCTTCAGGGGGCGAGCCCGGCGTAAGGAATTATGGTATTTTGTTCTGTTCCAGATCCTGGCTGTATTTATTATCTCTTTCCTTGAACGCTACTTTGCCGTTGCCAATCCTGAAATTTATATGGGCTGGTTCAGCGCTGTCTATCTGCTGCTCACATTTTTGCCCGCGCTAGCTGTGAATGCCCGCCGCCTGCACGACATCAACTGTAGCGCTTGGTGGTTACTGCTGCATCTCATACCGTTTATCGGCACTGCTACCTTGCTGATTCTCGCCGGTCTGAAAGGGAGCTCTGGCAGCAATAAATACAGCTCAGATAGCCGTACTCACTCATAGGAAAACTCTCCAGACCAGGCCAGCGAGTGATTTCAAGATCATGATAGGAGTGCTGAAATGACAATGAATAGAAGAGACTTTATCTCTACCGTCGCGACGCTAGCGGGGGCAGGAGTGCTTTCATCTGTACTTCCTAACTTATCCTTGCTCGCCCAGACCTTAACCGCGGCCGATGCTCGGGCCGTCAATGTTGATAAGCTCCGGCCGACGCTGTTGGAGGATGCGCAGCACAGAGCCAGCCGGTTGGGGCTGGATCCGCGCATCTGGAACTGGCATAAAGACGCTGCTGCTGACGCCATGCCGGCCAACTATTATGAAGCATCTCTGGCTGACTGGTCAGCTTTTGGAAGCCTGCCTGGAGACCAGAACTGCGAGGTTGTGGTCATCGGCGGTGGATTGCTGGGTGTTTCCACGGCATTGCATCTTGCTGAAGCGGGTGTGGACGTGATTCTAGTTGAAAAGGATAACATTGGTTCAGGCGCTTCTGGCCGTAACGGGGGACAGATGACCCCCGGACTCGCACGCTGGGAAGCTGAAACCATGCTGGAAAAACTTTCGTCCGATGAGGCAAAACGCCTATGGCGTTTTGCCTCTGTTGAAGCGATGAATCTCGTGGATGAACTCCGTGAGCGTTACAGTTTCGAATGTGACCGCAAATATGGTCATATAACTGTTGCGGTGCACGCAGGCCACATGGGGCCGCTGGTGGCTAATGCTGACGCCCGGCGCCAAATGGGAGATACAGCAATGAAGGTTATCGGACCGCACGAATTGCAGGAAGAGTATGTGCGTTCGGGCATCTACCATGGAGCAAATATCGACAGTATCGGTGGGCAGATCCAGCCTCTGGCGCTGTTGCGTGGCCTGGTTTATGGTTTCGCCAGACTGGGTGGGCGAATCTATGACAGTACGAAAGTGAAGGGCTTCAGGCAGGATGCTGGTGGCACAGTCGTAGAAACTGAGCGGGGGGCTATCAGGGCAAGTAAAGCCGTGGTGCTGGGTGTGCATAGCTCCACGGGTGAGTTTATCTCCGGTCCTTCCACCACGGTGCCTTTTTTCTCCTACGTAGCGGTAACGCCGCCGTTGCCGGTGGATGTCAAAGAGCTGATCCCATCAGATCTGCCGGTCTACGATACACAGTTACAGGTTGACTACTATCGTGCGGTGCGCAATAACCGCCTGTTGTTTGGTGGACAGGGTACTGGCAACTCCTGGTCACCGCGTGATGTGAACAACTATCTGCTTGAGCGTATCAGAACCGTGTTCCCGCAGCTGGAAAAAAACGAACTAGAATATTCCTGGGGCGGGATCAGCGATCTGACCCTGAACGGTGCTCCCGATGCCCGCAAGAGCGGCGACAGCGTACCCGTGTATATGGTACATGGCTGGAGTGGTCATGGCGTGGCGCAGACGGTGCGCATTGGCAAAGCTATCAGCGACGATCTTACCGGACGCAACGACGACTTTACCATGCTTACCTGCATCGACCACGCGAGTATTCCGCTGGGCTCCTATCTCTCTCCAGTAGCCATTCCGTTGGCTAAGGGTGTTTTGGGAGTGATAAGCACGTTTAATCCGGCAGAGATGGTTTCGTTCTGAGCAGCAGGGCGTGGGGTTTCGGGAGACAATGCCGGTTATATTTGCATTGGTTAATGATTGTATGTATATTCTTTATGCTATCAATCGTTAACTTGAGGTGCATTATGCAAACTCTACATAGGAAAACCAGACTCGATAACAACATGGCGGCACCTCATCATGAATACGACGATGCTGATGCAGCGGCTGATCGCCTTGAGAATATTATTAAGGAGCTGGCAGATCGTATTCGTAGCAAGGGTAAGGCAGGTATCAAGCGCCAACTGGCATTGCCGGACAATCAGTTTCTAATGAATATGTTATTTCTGGCTATGCCGGCACAGGCACTTGCCGAACTGACGCCGGAAAAGAAAAGGTTGCTTAATCGTGTGCGTAGCCGCGCGCGTTTTTTTGACAACGTGCGCGAAAATGGTGGTGTGTTAAGTTCTGCTGAGGTGGCGAAGTTATTGGGTGTCAGCAAGGTAACAGTTAAAAAGAAAAAAGATACCGATAAATTACTGGCTCTTGAACACGATGGTGAATTTATCTACCCGGCTTTTCAGTTCACCGATGATGAAAGTAAAGGCGAAAAAGGTGTATTGAAGGGCGTGGCGGAGATTTTGCCTCATCTTAGTCATTTCAGTGGTGTAATGCAGTACGGATTTTTCGCGCAGAAACGCAATGTACTGGAGCACCGTCTGCCAGAAGGCCAGGAGTTCACTGTTATTGATATACTGAGAGATGGCGTTTCGGATGATAAACTTCAGGAAATAATCCGTTTGGCGGGGGTATTTGGTACTCAAGATGCCGCATAGTAAAAAGTGGGGGAACATGCATGCTGCCGGTTCCCCCATCTGTCATATTACTGGAATATCCAGGTCGTTCACCAAGATGTCTTCAGCAATTTCTCCTTCGTACTCAAACTCTCTGAGCACCTTGAGTTCCACAGTACGTATCACGCCTTCGCCCGATGGGTC
Source organism: Photorhabdus sp. RM322S (assembly GCF_042879395.1). Lineage (NCBI taxonomy): Bacteria > Pseudomonadati > Pseudomonadota > Gammaproteobacteria > Enterobacterales > Morganellaceae > Photorhabdus > Photorhabdus sp. RM322S. The sequence goes on along the minus strand of NZ_JBHFKW010000028.1, from coordinate 28,739 downwards.
GTTATGCCAAAGCACTATGCAGGGCTCAAGTGTGACGTTGGACACATAAGTCAGCCCATTTGCATGCGGTGACAGCTTTGCCGCGAGTTGCTGTGTGATCCGATAATCCGTACCGGTCAGCTGGTGGGCCGTTATGTGCATTTTCGGCGCAAGCCGGGTAATGTCCACAATATGCAGATCTCGCTCTGTCACTAATGTAGCCATATGGTACCCGTCCAGTTCCCGGTCTGTAATGGCTGGCAGGCGTTGGAACACCTCTTTCATTGATGTTCTCGGCGAGTTGGCCAGATACAAGTTGCCATCTGTACCGTTCGTTAACCCGTACCGGGTGTGTTCCCCGTTGCGGTTAAAGAAAACGCCGTTGCCGCCATGTTCACCCTCTTGTAATCGGTAAAAAACCGTGCCGACTGAAATGAAGGTGATACTTTGCATGATTTTATCGGTGGTGAGTGCGTCGATCTGCTTCTTTGTCACCGAATCGGGGTTCTCCTCTGATTTTATTACCATTGAACACTCCTTTATTCTTACCTGTTTCAGCCATATGTTGTCTCCGGTCTTATTACATTAACTTACTGCAAAGACGTATGATGCTGGTCATTTATACAGTATTGGGTGGTGTATTACAAACAAGGGAGCGGGGTATATGTTTTGATACGGATAAAGTTAGACTATGCTACTCACTGCGTGAGGCTGATTGGAAATGAGCATATGCGGCAGAATGATACTATTTATTAAACAGAATAATTAATTTATAGGAAATAAATCCATAGAATTTATCATGATATTTTGGCATGAATATCATTCTGATTAATAATCTTATGATATTAAAATAACAATATATTTATTGGTGGATATTTATTATTGCTTTTATCACTGGAAGGAAATAATTTATCAATTCATCTTGCATAATTCACATAATAGAAATTCTATTGGCCGAAATATTGAAAATACTTATTTATGATTATGGTGATATATCTTGATTAGCCTACTTTTATAACTAGAAAATTGACATTCTCAATCCATGTATGAATGGTAACCAATATGCAGAGAACCCAAAGAGTTGTTATTACCGGTATGGGGACCGTAACACCGATTGGTGAAGATGTTGAATCGTGTTGGCAAAGTATTATCGAGAAACGACATCAATTTCACAGAATTGAATTTCCTAACTCATTTATTAATTCACGTTTCTTTTCTTTCCTTGAATCAAATCCATCACGCTATCAGCTCTTGCCGAAAAAGTTAACGCATATGCTTTCTGATTGTGGAAAAATAGCGTTGAAAGCCACTCATCAGGCTTTCGCGCAAGCATTTGGCGCAAATGTATCTCCGGTTGAATATTATGATAAATACGAATGTGGGATAATTCTTGGCAGTGGTTGGGGTGCTATCGATAGTGTCGGAGATTATGCTTGTCAATATAAGGAAGTAAAATTAGCTCATCCCATGAGCAATCTTATCACTATGCCAAGTTCCATGACGGCGGCATGCTCGATCATGTATGGATTACGTGGTTACCAGAATACCATTATGGCGGCATGCGCAACGGGAACAATGGCGATAGGAGATGCATTTGAAATTATTCGCTCAGGGCGTGCAAAATGTATGATTGCCGGAGCAGCTGAATCACTTACCCGGGAATGTCATGTTTGGAGCATAGATGTACTCAATGCATTATCGAAAGAGCAAACAGACCCGAATCTTGCATGCTGCCCATTTAGTCTTGATCGCTCCGGGTTTGTGCTGGCGGAAGGCGCGGCTGTGGTTTGTCTGGAAGATTATGATTCGGCAGTGGCACGTGGCGCGGTTATTTTGGCGGAAATTAAAGGTTACGCTCAATATTCAGATGCCGCCAATTTAACCCGGCCAACAGAAGATATTGAACCTAAAATATTAGCGATAACTAAAGCCATTGAGCAGGCACAAATTTCGCCGGAAGATATTGACTACATTAATGCTCATGGCACATCTACACCTTTAAATGATCTTTATGAAACACAATCAATTAAAGCCGCATTGGGCCGATATGCTTATCAGGTACCTATATCAAGTACAAAATCTTATACAGGTCACCTTATTGCTGCTGCGGGTAGTTTTGAAACCATTGTCTGTGTGAAAGCCCTGGCTGAAAATTGTTTACCGGCAACATTGAATTTACATCGGGCTGATCCAGATTGCGACCTTAATTATTTACCTAATCAACATTGTTATACGGCTCAACCAGAAGTGACTCTTAATATCAGTGCAGGTTTTGGGGGGCATAACGCGGCATTGGTTATCTCTAAGGTAAGGTGATTGAAATGTTGATTTTTGGAATAGAAGATATTAAACACTGGTCAAATTTCTCTGGGGATTTTAACCCCATTCATTATCCAGAGAAAAGCGAGTCTTTGCACAATATGCAGCAACATCCGGTACAAGGCATGTTGAGTCTTCTTTATGTACGGCAACAATTTGCTCAATTATTTTCAGCTTCTTCCGCTGAGGTACTGAATATTGATGCTTTATTCCGTCAATATGTTTATACCGCATTACCACATCAACTGAACATTGATGCTAAAAGCAAAACGTTTAAACTGGAAAATCCCTGTAGGAAAAGTACATTGTCCGGCAATACCAATGTAGAGAATACAGTGGCATCAATTGAAGATTGGGTCATTCAGGATAACTGTCAAAAGTTAACGATAACGGGGAGAGATGTTTATAAGAAATATGCTGTTTTTAAGCATTATTTCCCTAGTGTCACTTCTGTTGGGTGGTTTTTGGATGCGCTTGCATTTCATCTTATGATTAATTCAACCAGCTTTCTTAATTTTGAACACTACCATTTTAGTCAATTACGTGATTACCTGAGCCGATCTATGACTTTACATACCGGGCAAGGGATAAAGATTAAGAAAACGGTTGTTTATAGCACAGAATTACTGTCTTCGCCGAATATTTGTATTGAATTAAACCCTCCATTATTGATTAAAAATGGTCCTAAAGACTATGTCCGTATTTTTCATTATCGATGTTTATATAATGAAAACCCTATTTTTGTTTCAAAGATTTCAATTATCTCTAAAATGGAATAAAAGGAATACAGAATGCCAACACAAAGTGACATTTTTACTGAGGTAAAAAATAGAATATTAATGATGAAAGATATAGAAGAGACAGAAATAACACCAGAATCCTCTTTTGTTTCGCTTAAATTTGATAGTCTTGACTATGTGGAAATTCAAGTGTTTATATTGGAGATGTATCGTATTAGTATTAAAGCCGAACTTTTTTCAAATCATTCTATTTTAACATTAAATGAACTTACTCATTATGTAAAATCACAGTTATAGTTTGAGTTTTTACTTAATACTATTTTTTACTACCACTAATATTTAAGGAGTTATAATGAATATTATAGAAAAAAGTAAATTTTCTGCTCTATATTCCGGATATTCAGAAACAGAAGGTTCTTCGTGGGTTGGGAATCTGTGTTACTTCTCAGCTGGTCTGGAGCACCTGCCTATTATTGTTAATAAGCGTCGTTTCTTGATTGAATTTGTTATTCCAAAACATTTATTTGATCCAACCGTTGAACCTAGAGTATTTGATCTGGATATAAATAAACAGTTTTTACTTCGTCGTGACCATCGAGAAATAAACCTTTATAGTTTAGGTGAAGGTAATTATATGGATAGGACAACAACAGATAGAAAACTGTTCGAATTAGATGAAGATAGTGCGCTATTTATTAAAACGTTACGTCAAGCACTTTGTAAATATGTTTCTATCACGCCCTCAACCACTCAATTCGTCTTTTTCGCGCAAGGAAAATACAGCGAATTTATTATGAATGCCCTGAAAGAATTTAATGACGAATTATCAAGGCATTATCGCATTAGAATTATCCCTGAGCTACAAGGGCCATTCTATGGCTTTGAACTTGATATTATTTCTATTACAGCCTAATTCGCAAGATTGGAGGGTATTATGGCAAAGAAAATCACAACATTTACTATTGAGAGAACTGATAACCGTTTTTATGCTAATGGGCGTCATCAATCCATGGTAAAAATTTCTGTACTTAAGCAGGAATATAATGGCAATAATTGGGTAAAGATAGCGCTTAGCGATGCTGAAAAAAGATCGATTCAGGTGGCGGCATTAAGTGATAGCCTGAGCTATGATCAATTAAAAATGCCTTCAGGATGGACAACAACAGATACTCGGGGTAGATATGTGTTTGGGTTATTGAATGGTGCTTATAATGCTTCATTTGATGAGCCTGTCACAGATCATGCTGGCGATTGCTGTACAAACGAAAACCATCAACAGAATGAACAGAGTGCGAATGTCAAGAGTGTTCCTGAAATTATCTATCGTTATGTAAGTAGTGGTAAAACAGGAATAGAGCAGTTGATGGCCAAAATGACATTCGAAGATACAACAGGGAAACGTACACTAACGACCAATATGTCAGTTGGTGATGATGTTTTTGACAGTAAAATTTCATTAGAAGCCATCGTGCCTTATGCAATCAATGCCAATCAATTGCATGAATCAATAAATAAATTATCCGACAAAGAAGAAAATCCTACAAAATCAGATACCCATCATCAGACAATCAATCTTTACACATGGACATTACCCTATAATTTGAGGATTTTTGAGGGGAATGACAGGACAGTTAATCGCATATATGCTCTTGGTAAAGACTCATCAAATGAACGATTCCTGACAAGAGGAAGAGTATTTAAACGAGGAACTTCATCTGTAAATGCACGTGATAATGTGAATGGAGGATGTGTTATTGACCATTCTTATTCTGTGACTATTCCAGACACTCAGCTTGCGGCTGAAGTACTCCAGGTTACGGGGTGTTCATGGACGAGTAGTCATCATGATCAAGGCTACGAAGTCTCAATTATTGATAATTACGGTTGCCAACATAAATTTAAAATATCATCTTTTAATACAGGACGTGAACTGAGAATAACGAGAATATAAGTTAATTTTCCAACTCTATTTATTGCTGGTAATCACTTTTGCGTTTACCAGCAATTTAGTATCTGTTGTCGTCCGTAAATTGATAAATAAGAATATTTTACCTGACTATAACCTTAATTAAACAGGAAATTTAAAATGAAAGTTGACGATATATACTCCAATGCCTTTAATTTTGGATCTTATATTAACACCGGTGTCGATCCCAGAACAGGTCAATATAGTGCAAATATCAATATTATCACGTTAAGACCAAATAATGTGGGTAATCTGGAGCAAGCACTGAGTCTATCATTTTCACCATTAACGACTTTAAATAATGGGTTCGGTATTGGCTGGCGATTCTCATCAACCACATTGGATGTAAAAACATTAACATTTAGCCGGGCAAATGGGGAACAATTTAAATGTAAACCACTTCCTCCTAATGGTCATGATATCAGCTTTAAAGATAAAAAATTAAAAGATCTCCGTGTACATAAATTTGATAGTAATATTTTCTATGTTTATAATAAGAATGGTGTTATAGAGATACTTAAACGAATTGGATCAAGTGACATTGCAAAAACCACCGCAATTGAATTTCCTGACGGTGAAGCATTTGATTTCATTTATAACTCAAGGGTTGCATTGTCCGAAATAAAATATCGTGCAACTGGAAAAAACTATCTTAAACTCAATTACGATGGAATTAATTGTACCTCAGTTGAATACCCTGATGATAATAATATCACTGCGAGAATATCATTCGATTATCGGAATGATTATCTGATCACCGTGACGGTGCCTTATGATGCTTCAGGCCCTATTGATTCTGCAAGATTTAAAATCACCTATAAAATGTTGCAGGGTATATTTCCGGTTATAGATAATTTTCGTACGCCAACCGGTTATATTGAACTGGTGAGTTATAAAGAAAATGGACATAAAGTAACAGATACCGAATATATTCCTTATGCTGCTGCATTGACTATCCAACCTGGCAATGGGCAACCGGCAATTAGAAAATCCTATGAATACAGCTCGGTACATAATTTTTTGGGATACTCTTCTGGTCGGATAAGCATTGATTCCAGTCAAGATAATTTATATTTGGTCACTGGGATATATAATTATTCATCAATTGAACGTGTTTTAGATGGTACAAAAACAGTTTCATCAACGGAAAGAGTGTTTAATAAGTTCCATTTGATGACCAAGGAAGCCAAAACCCAGGACAATAAAAGAATTACAACGGAAATTAAATATAATGAAGATCTGTCGAAAAGTTTCTCTGAACAACCCGAAAATTTACAGCAACCAGCGCGTGTGGTAACACATTATACTGACCTACAGGCAAATACCTCACGGGAAGAGGTGGTTAATATTGTCACTGATGATTGGGGCAATACCTTACGTGTCACTGAAACAAGTGGGATACAGAAAGAATACGTTTATTATCCTGTCAACGGGGATGGAAATAATTGCCCTGCTGATCCATTGGGTTTTTCCCGGCTTTTAAAATCAATTACGCAAAAAGGATCGCTCGACGCCTCGCAGAAGGTAGCGGATAAAGTGACTCACTACACATACAAGAAGCTGCCAACTTTTACCGGTGCTTATATTAAAGAATATATCTGTAAAGCTTCAGAAACAGTCGATAGCAAAATAGTACGAACTTTTACCTATATTAATTCACCTGCAAGTAAGACGCATGGTTTGTTGGAGAAAGTATTTTCTGTACAGAATAATCAGTCAACGGTAACAGCATTTAAATATGAATATTCAACAAGCACCATTACCACAACCGCCACGGTAACGGGGTTCGATGGTGCAAAAATGCAATCGAAAAATGTGACCTCTATTTATACACAGCGGCAGCTTCGCAAGGTTGATGTAAATCATGTCATTACGGACCAATCCTATGATCTTTTAGGCCGAATTACTGAACAAACTATCGACCCTGGGACGACAAAAGAGATTAACCGTGGTTATGCTTATCAATATCCCGGTGGAGATGAGAATAGTTTCTGGCCAGTGATGATAGAAATTGATTCTCAAGGTGTCAGACGTAAAACCCATTACGACGGTATGGGGCGTATTAGTACAATTGAAGAGCAAGATGATGACGATACTTGGGGCACATCGGGAATTTATCAGGGTACATATCGTCAAGTACTTGCCAGACAATATGATGCTTTGGGGCAATTGGCTAAAGAAACCACAAATGATTGGTTATGGGATTTAGCTTCTAATCCTCTGACCCGCCTGACGACGCCTTTGGTCACAACGAAAACCTATCAATATGATGGCTGGGGAAACCGTTACAGTACTGAATACAGCGATGGTCGGATAGAACTGGAAATCCATAATCCTGTTGCAAGGACGATTACGCAGGGAGTGAAAGGACAGGGGATGTTAAATATTCAGCAAAATAACTTTGACCAGCCAGGTTCTATCAAAGTTGTCTATCCTGATGACACTGTATACAGTTCTCGTACCTATCATTATGATGGATTTGGCCGCAATGTGACTGAAACTGATGCGGAAGGCCATGCCACACAAATAGCTTACGATGTGTTTGATCGTGTGGTGAAAAAAACGCTTCCGGATGGGACCCTATTAGAATCCACTTTTGCTGGTTTTAGCCATGAAGAGTTAATCTCTGCACTGCATGTCAATGGAACACAGTTGGGCGCGATAACCTATGATGGCCTTGGGCGTGTAGTAAACGATACGGTTGGTGGTCGTAAATCAGAATATGTATATGGGCCTCAAGGTGATAAACCTATTCAATCCATTACGCCTGCACATGCCAAGCAAAATATAGACTATCTGTACCATCTTGGCAGTGTCATGTCCAAATTTGCGACAGAAACAAGCCAGCAAAATTTTCGTTACCATACAAAAACGGGCGCTTTATTATCTGCGTCAGACACTGCGTCCCAGAGTAATTATAGTTATTTCCCGTCTGGTGTATTACAACGAGAATCATTGTCGCAGGGGAATAAACCGATTTCATCAGGTGATTATCTTTATACGATGTCTGGCTTGATTCAGCGTCATAAAGATAGTTTTGGTCATGATCATGTTTATAGCTACGATGCTCAGGGGAAATTAGCCAAAACTCAGCAAGGTCCACAGGATGCGACATTTGAATATGATCAGGTTGGGCGACTGGTGACCACAACAACAACGGACACGACATCATTATCCCAATTAGTGACAAAACTCGAATACGATGTTTTTGGTCGGGAAATAAAACGTACGCTAGTCAGTGATTTTGCAATACAAGTTATTACACTGAGTTATACCAAGAATAATCAAATCAACCAACGTATCACCTCCATCGATGGGGTGGTGATGAAAAATGAACGCTATCAATATGATAGTAATCAGCGTTTAAGCCAGTACCAATGTGAGGGAGAACAATCACCGGTTGATCATACCGGCCGTGTGTTAAATCAACAAATTTATCATTATGATCAATGGGGAAATATCAAGCAGCTCGATAATACATACCGGGATGGTAAGGAGACAATCAATTATTATTTCAGTAAGGTCGATCCGACCCAACTTATTCGTATTACCAGCGATAAGCATCAGATAGAGCTAAGTTATGATGCTAACGGTAACCTGATACGAGATGAAAAAGGTCAGACTCTCATTTACGACCAGAATAATCGCTTATCACAAGTCAAAGACGGTAAAGGTAACCTGATATGCAGTTACCAGTATGATGCACTGAATAAGTTGACAACACAGATTTTAGCGAACAGTACAGTTAATCGTCAGCACTATGCTTCAGGTAAAGTGACTAATGCTCAATTGGGTGATGAAGCGATTACCTGGCTGAGTAGTGATCAACAACGGCTTGGTCACCAGAGCACAATAAAAGGTCAATCAAGTTACTATCAATATGGTAATGACTGCAATAACACCGTTGTGGCGAGTCAGAACGAAAGAGAATTGACCTCTTTATCCTATACACCTTACGGTTTCAGGAGCTTAATTTCTTCGTTACCCGGTTTAAATGGTGCGCAGATCGATCCGGTAACAGGATGGTATTTTTTAGGTAATGGGTATCGTGTTTTCAATCCGGTTTTAATGAGATTTCATAGCCCGGATAGCTGGAGTCCTTTTGGCCGGGGAGGGGTTAATCCTTATACTTATTGCCAGGGTGATCCGATAAACCGGATTGATTTGAATGGGCATATGAGTGCAGGAGGGATATTAGGCATTATATTAGGAGCAATTGGTATCATTGTCGGTATTGTATCACTGGGGGCTGGAGCGGCGATTAGTGCTGGTTTGATTGCCGGTGGCGGTATTATCGGTGCTATTGCGTCCACCAGCGCAGTTGCTGTCACCGCGACCGTAATTGGATTAGCTGCTGATACGATAGGGATTGCGTCAACAGCAATAGCGGAACAAGATCCGAAAACGTCAGGGATATTAAATTGGGTAAGTCTTGGGTTCGGGATTTTTAGTTTTGGCATCGGCGCGACGACATTTGCCACTTCGCTGGCAAAATCAGCAAGGGGGGGTGCTCAAGCAACCAGTGCGGGTGTGATTGGATCAGTACCTATTGAATTTGGTCAGGTTTCCAGCCGTGCCAGCAAGCGCTGGGATATTGCCTTATCCGCAGTATCATTGGGTACAAATGCGGTGTCGCTCTCTACCGGGATAGCCGCTTCTGCTGTTGCAGACAGCAATGCGAATGCAGCTAATATCCTGGGATGGGTATCGGTAGGTTTTGGTACTGTGGCGACAACCACAGGGTTGATAAACCTCGCACGTTCTGTTTATTCAGTAAACAATCAAACCTGGGAGCTGAGTTCATCATCGGGTACTTCTGAAGGAAGCGAAGCCTATACTTTATCCCGTTTCACCCAACTGGAGCCGGAAGCCGTGAATGTTCATCCAGCTGTTCGGGCTGTTGAGGTGAACCAGGCATTCCGCAATAGTACCGGGAATCTCTTTAGTGAATCGTCCATTGAAACCCGTAATGTGTTGCGAGGGCGTTTGACGATATAAGGATTCTGCGGGCTGAACGAAATAGCAACTATTGGGCGACGTATACGTCGCCTTTTGTGAAAAATCGGAAATGAGTTTAACGCTATTTTGCAAGCAGTCTACGATGATAATTTTCTTATTTTGCGATACCTAAAAACAAGGCCAGACAGCGATCCACTTGCTGCATCGTTGCGTAATCCAGTTTACCAAATACTGCTCCGGCTTTTTCTTTCGGGACAGTCATTGCCTTATCAATCATGACTTGTGACAATTTTTCAAGATTTGTTTCAGGGAAAGGTTTAATTGTCACCCGGAAGAGTGGTGCGTCAATCAATGTTGAGGTCACGGGCAAAATGGTAATACTGGGATGTTCATCAAAGTTGTCAGATTGGATAACCAGAGCAGGACGGGGCTTGCCATAAGCCCCTTGTAGAGCAACAGTTATTAAGTCTCCCCGCTTCACTCCCAGTCTCCTGAATCAGCCAGTTCATTCATCGCACCTTCTAATAGTGTATCCGTTTCCTTGTCTTGTATTGCTGTAGCCAGATGGCTTTGACGCCGGCACTCTTCTTTGAAATGAGGAAGGCGTGTATCAGGCACCCATATTTGAACGGGCCTTAATCCTGACTTCCTAAGCTGTTGTCTGTGTTTTTTTACACGATCTGTAACCTTATTCATCTTTCATCCTCGTGACATGTAACCATGTTCATAATATAACCAAAAAAACGTTACATGCAACACTTTGTGTACATCACTTTTTTATTCGCACATAGGGATAATCTTACTGTATATTATTTTAATATTGATATCGGTGCTTATAATAATTTTTCGGCAGGTGAATATTTTGCGCTTGTCTTAATTAAATTTCCGAATTTCTCTGTTATTTCTTTAGAAATGTGGCAAGTGTGAAGCAATTTGGGTAAATAATTAGCGGCAATCCCATTATGGTTGTATACTGTGAAAAAGAGATAATAAATAATGAGGCGCAATTATGACTAATATTTATATAAACAAATATGCTCCAAATAGTATCGTTGCGAAACTCCCATTGGCATCTGATAAGAAAATAGAAAAATGGAATGCGGAGAATTTGGATTTTCGCATTTGGACCCCGGGATTTGTATGGTTGGATGGCCAAAGCATTTCAGAGTTTCGCAACTTATTTCGTTATCCAGGTATTACAAATCTTTATCTTGCATTCACGTTTAAAGCGCAGTTTCTCACTCCACTAAGCTCTACAGCAGAAATGTCAAGGGCACAGCCAATTCAAGATTGGTTTTTTAATAATGGGGAATATATTGAGAATGGTTTTGATAATTTCGGCATATATTCCAGTGATACAGGGAGTGGAGAATACAGTGTAAATTTCATTGATCCCTGCTTTTATCTTATAAAGAATGGTGAATTGAATTATAGTGATAAGAGTTCTGGTTTTCCAAACCTTGTCCTTCGGGTGAAAAGTAAAGTCAGTTCAAATTTTCTAGTAAATTTAATTCCTACGGATTTTAAAGTTATTATTAGTTAGTTTCATACTATATTGAACCTCATCTTGGGTGGCTGACCTGAGTCAACACACCCAAAAGAGGATTCGCCTTATAAGCTGGTTTCCTTAACTACCTCATTTTCTCTCTCTTTTTCCAGCATAATCAGCAATTCAAGCATACTGATAATATCTTTAGATACTTCGCGGGCCTTTCTATGTGATAAGACAAGATTAGGGAACTTATTCATGAATGCGCTGACATTTAACTTTCTATCCAGATTGTTGTTCAACGAGGCTATCAATTGGGACAAGCAATCTCTCGCCCGTAGTAAATTTTGCTCCAGATAGGGTAAATATTCTTGATAAGTATGCAGCAGTTTTTCTAATTTTTTTGTTTTCAGACTACCCCCCGCATGTGGGCCCGGTTTCATGTTAGCCATTGCGCGAAATGTATCTTTTCCTTTGTTATAAATACCACGGGGATCCAGTCCCGCCGCCGCAGTCAAACCCAAAGCTAATTTTGAGCTAACGGATATTGAGCCATATTGCAGCAGGGAGCTGAAAGTACCCGCGGTCCAGTTACTCACACCTTCGGTAATAGAACTGGTAATCACATCAGGCGTGTTTGCTAGTGCAGTATCCAGCACAAAATCTTGCGCATATTCTCTGTTCACATAGGTACGATATAGCTCATGTAGTTTGGGGTAGCCGCTCAATTTATCCTGTAATTTCTCCATTACCTCACGTTCAATATCTTTAGTCGTATTGTTGGCACAGGTCGGATATAACTGGGTATGAACACCTGTTCTTGACGTAATGGGCTTTGCCAACTCTCCACCAATACTTCCTGCCGCCGCACTGGCGAGAAAAGAGAGAGCAGGACCGCCTGGAGCCGCAGCCGCGCCAGCTAATCCTGCACATATTGAAGCGGGAACTGAACGTATCATCGTGTCTTTAATTTCCACCAGTGCATTTCGCCCCATTTTATTCAACAGCTTTTGCGGTGAGCTAAGACGATACAATTGCTTTTGCAGTGCATATACATTCTGTCCCGCCATGACCATTGATCTATTTAACATATCAAATTCATATGCCAGTTTTATTTCCTCTTTGGTGAAACCTTCAAATCTGGAGTTTCCCATATTAACTTTTCCTTTGAATGAGAATGGGTTTATTTTTCTGATCAGATAATATTTCCATGATTTTTAGCGTTTCGTGAAAAAAATAAATTAATTTTTGACAAATCAGATAGTGAGGATATTGACTGACGGGCGGCAGTGTAATGTAAAGTTCCGGTAAACGGATGGTAATAATAAGGTTAAGCGGATTTCCATCCATAGTGGATAGTAATCCGCTATTAGTTATAGATAAAATTGTTACTTTCGATTATTTTGCCTCAGGGAGTTTAGCGAGCTTAATCCCCAGCAGCAGAGCTAAAAGGATGAGCAGGGTAATAAATAAAACGACGCCGTTCCAACCCCATTGTAGCCAGAATATGCCGCCAAAAGTACCCGCTACACTTGAGCCGGCGTAATAACAAAAGAGATAGAGAGATGATGCCTGTGCTTTGGCCCGACGAGCGCGACGTCCAACCCAACTGCTGGCGACAGCGTGTGCGGCAAAGAAACCGGAAGTGAGTATGACCATCCCAATTATAATCATCACAGTAGAGGGCAGCATGGTAATAAGAGTACCCATTAGCATCATACTAATCATCACTATGAGTATTTTTCCGAGTCCATACTGATTTGTTAATCTACCCACTTTAGATGCGCTGTATGTACCGGCTAAATAGACAATGGACAACATACCGACAGTTGATTGACTAAAATGATAGGGTGAGTCCAGTAAACGATAACTGATATAATTAAACATCGTAATAAACCCCCCCATGAGTAAAAATGCTTCGGAAAATAATAATGGCAACCCTTTATCACGAAAATGTAATCTCAGATTTATCAATAAAGATTTAGGTTTGAGAGAACTTGGCCGGAAACGACGGGATTCAGGCAACATGCGACAAAACATAATTGCAGCAATTAAGGCAAATAAGCCTAATACGATGACAGAAACCCGCCATGAGAAATGATCAGTTATCACCCCCGATATTAACCGCCCACTCATTCCGCCAATAGCATTACCGCTGATATAAAGCCCCATTGATAAAGCAACAAAGTGAGGATGAATTTCCTCACTAAGGTAAGTCATTGCAACGGCTGCTACGCCACTGAGAGATAAACCAACCAGAGCGCGCACAATCAGAATTCCATGCCAACTGGTCATAAATGCACTGAGTAAAGTGAAAAATGCGGCGGCAGATAGCGCGGTTACCATAACATTTTTACGGCCAATAGCATCAGATAAAGGGCCGGTTATCAATAACCCCAGCGCCAGCATCCCAGTCGAAAGCGATAAAGATAAACTGCTGGTGGCCGGAGAAACGCCAAAATCTTCCGATAATATAGGTAAAATTGGTTGAACAAAGTAGAGCAGGGCAAATGTTGCTAATCCTACGGTAAAGAGTGACAACGTCACCCTGATATACAAAGGATCTTCCTTCTGAATATAATCTCTCTTATTTTGCATATCCTGGACAAGATTATTATCGGGAGTTGGGTTTTCGCTGATGCTACGGGTGGTGCTCACATGATTTCCTTAATTAAATAAGCAACTTGCATTTTGATCCAGATCAAGCATATGAATTGCAAAATATTTTGTCTAATATATTAATCATTAATAATAATATGTATTAGATCTCAAAGGTGATTATGGCTATCGAATTACGGCACTTACGTTACTTTGTTGCAGTTGCAGAGGAATTACATTTTGGTCGCGCAGCAGAGCGGCTTAATATTTCACAGCCTCCGTTAAGCCAACAAATTCAGTCACTTGAAAATAGTATAAATGCACAGTTATTAGAGCGTAATAACCGGAATGTAAGCCTGACCCCGGCAGGTAACATGTTTCTGGAGGAGGCTTATCAGATTCTGGCGCAGGTTGATGCCGCAGTGATAAAAGCAGCGAGAATGCAAAAAGGCGAATTAGGTGAAATATCTATTGGTTTCACGTCTACAACACCGTTTATGCATAAAGTCACGTTGAGTTTACGGCAATTCCGCGAACGATACCCAGAAGTATCTATTCATATGCATCAAATGAACACCAAACGCCAGATTGCTCCGTTGCTGACTGGGCGGTTAGATATTGGGATCATGCGTAATACGCAATTACCGGATAACTTGGAGCACCGGCTATTATTTCGTGAATCTTTTATGCTGGCTGTTTACGATGGACACCCTTTATTAGAATATGCTCAGCTGGGAATAAAGCTCGACATGTTGGCGGGCCATCCATTGGTATTTTTTGAACGTGAAGTTGGAACTGCTTTGTATGATGAAATCGTTACTTTACTTGCCCAAGCGGGTGTGACACCGATGATTTCACAGGAAGCCGGTGAGGCAATGACTATTCTTGGTCTTGTCTCTGCTGGGCTAGGGATCAGTGTTGTGACTGAATCTTTTACCCGTATGAAAGTCGATGGTGTTCAATATATTCCATTAGCTGATAACCAATCTTTCTCTGAGGTTTGGTTAGTCAATCATAAAAGCCGACCCGTATCAGCCGCGGCAGACAGACTGACAAGACTACTCATATCTAATATTCTGAATGAGAAAAATGAGTAAAAATCAGCTAAATTTCGTGCTTAATATCACATATTGATTGAAAGAATGATACTTTTTGCCTAAAACATCGACATAATCAGCCGACAATTATTTTGAAGCACAAATTAATTAAAGAGCGAAAGGGTGAGTATGGATGGACAACCAGGTCATATTGATCAAATAAAACAGACTAATATTGGTGCTGTTTATCGGTTAATTGATCAATATGGCCCAATTTCCCGTATTGAGCTATCTAAAAAAGCACAACTTGCCCCAGCGAGTATTACTAAGATTGTTCGTGAATTGGTTGATACGCACTTAGTGATGGAAACAGAATTTCTGGATTTGGGATTCAGAGGACGCCCGGCGACCGGACTGAAACTTGATTCTGAAAGCTGGCATTTATTGTGTGTTAATATTAGTCTGGGAAATTTAATATTGGGTCTCCGTGATCTAAGCGGCAAGTTAATTGTTGAAGATGTCTTACCATTACCGGCCAGCAATAGAAAATCCTTTTTGGACTGTATTACTGATGAAATTGATGCATTTTTTGGCCGATATCACTCTCGTCTTGAGCGTCTGACAGCAATTAGCATTACTATAAACGCGATTGTTGATCCGATTAAAGGTTTAATCCGCGACTTTCCCTATTATCAGATTCAAGAATTGTCAATAGGTGAGTACCTGCATCGTCGCATCGGATTACCGGTATTTCTCCAACATGAAATCATAGCCTGGACGATGGCTGAATCGTTATATGGTGCGGCAAAAAATTGTCAGAATATTATCCAAGTTGTTATTGGTGAAAATATTGGGATTGGCGTTGTCATTGCAGGACAAACATTACATGCGAGCAACGGTAGTGTTATGGAAATAGGGCATATTCAAGCTGAACCTGATGGTGAACGTTGCTATTGCGGTAACTTGGGATGTCTGGAAATAGTTGCAGGTATCAGTCACATTTTATCCAGAGCAAAGCAGCAGTTAATAACGGCGCCAGATTCTTTACTTAACTGTGAACCGCTGACTATTGAATCATTCTGTCAAGCGGTGAATAAAGGAGATACTCTGGCAATGGATATTATCCATGATATAGGGGTAAAAATTGGTCATATTGTCGCAATTATGGTGAACTTATTTAACCCAGAAAAAATTCTGATTGGTTCTCCACTTAATACTTCACAGCAAATTTTGTATCCTGTTATTAATGAATGCATTCAAAAACACGCTTTGCCTGCTTATAGTAAACAGGTTCAGTTGGTTGCAACCGAATTCAATAACTCAGGAACATTATCTGCGGTGTCATCAGTTAAAAATGCTTTATATGACGGCTCATTGTTGGTTAATTTAATGAAAGGATAATAGACCTGATAAACGTTCTCTGGTTGTAATATTTGCTTTATATAAATTTTTTCTTCCTCAATTTACGCAATAATTAAACAAAACATTGAGCTAACGCAATCTCCCTTATAGCCGTACCCTCTAAACTTAAGTGCTCATTAACCGGATTTTATCTGTCATTATGGAAAACAGAATTTATGTTAACTCGCCTATTTGTTACGGGGACAGATACCAACATCGGTAAAACAGTTGTTACCCGTGCATTATTACAAGCTTTTAATCGTGACGGAACAACAGCCGTAGGTTATAAGCCTATAGCCACAGAAGGGTATGAAACAGAAGAAGGAATGCGTAATCGAGATGGTCTGATTTTACAAAAATCCTCTCCCGTTCAGTTTAAATATGAAGAAATTAACCCCGTTATCTGGAAAAGCAGTTATTGTGAAGAAAATCAGGTTGATTTCGATCAGATGAAAAAAGGATTAAATAACCTTAGCAGTAAAGCAGATTGCGTTATTATTGAAGGCAACGACGGTTGGCGTGTGTTGTTGAATGATGAAACTTTTTATTTTGATTGGGTGATTCAGGAAAAAATTCCAGTCATTTTAGTGGTAGGTATTCAACCTGGTTGTGTAAATCATTCAATTTTAACCGCTCAGACAATCATAAATGATGGGTTGCAGTTAATAGGATGGGTAGCAAATAGGATTAATCCTGGTATATCGCATTATGCGAAAGTTATGGATAGATTACGCCGTCACATTAATGCACCACAGTTAGGTGAAATCCCTTATATTTTACGTCCGGAAGAAAAAGATCTATCCTGCTATCTGGATATTTCCACCTTATTAAAACAGGTTGTAAAATAATAAAGAATTGAAATATTGAATGAACAAAATAGACAAATATTTTGACTGTGATGTTTGAAAATTTAATAAGAAAACCTCACTTTTAAAAAAAGTGAGGTTTTCCATCAATCCATTGCCATACGATATTATTAATCATACATTTCAAATTCCACTTTGCCGTCCTGTAGGGTTCAGGTATAGAAAGCGTATTTTTAGCTTTTGCGACACCCTCGGCAGAAATTAAGCCTGATTACTGGTAGCAAGAATATAGCGCGTGATATATTAGGTATTTCATATAGAACAGTACAAGGCTGGAGAAATCCAGCGTCAGCAAATATGACAAAGGATATATATGCCAAACAAAAAAGAAACCGAATCCGAAAATTTCGTGGTGCCTGGTGAATATACAATTTCATGCACCACAAGTCCCCACGCTACCTTCGGTGATCCTGGATATATAAAAATCAAAGTGTTACCGACTTTCTCGTTCCATAATTGGATGAAAGCCGTTCCAAATTCCCAGCCATTGGCTAATATGACAATATTTGGGACGCACAACTCATGTGCTAGAAGATCGGACTTTGTCTTTGGAAAATGTCAGACATACAATCTAGCCGCTCAACTTAGAATGGGAGCTCGTTATCTTGATATACGATGTTGTGTTAAGAAAGGCTCTTTCCAAATGCATCATGGCCCAATAGATGAAAAAATTAATTTCGATGACGTTATGAACCAGTGCCTTGCATTTTTGAGGGATAATCCGTCAGAGACAATTTTAATGAGGATAAAACAAGAACATTCTACCGCTTCTAATCAGGAGTTCATGAATATATTCGATGGTAAATATGGTGAATATCGTAGTTCAATGTATTTTAATCCCAGCGGAGCTAATGTTAGCTTGGGGGCGGTGAGAAATAAAATCACTATCATTTCGAATGTGAAAACGCTAGCTGGAATTCAGTGGGATGATATACGGAAGCAAGATTTTGATAGTGAAAATAATGTCTCTAAAAAATGGAAATTAGTTAAGGACCAATTAGATAGTGCATCTAGTGCTTATGCCGCTAACTATTCTGGTTTTTATTTCAATGGGCTCAATGCACATAATAGAGATGATGCTAATGAGTCAATTGAACATATTGCCAAAGAGATGAGAAAAAAATTATTAGATTATTTAAAATCAACGAGTACTCAATACTACGGTATATTGGCGACCGATCATATTGATATATTCAACGAAAATGATATGAAGACCATAATTTCCTGCAATAATATTACAGGTGACATTGTGTAAAAGCCTGACCGAAAAGAGTTGAGAGCATGTTATGATCCGGTAAGAACATCAAGATTATACTCCTCGCAAATATAGTTAATGAGCACTTTTCATCCTGCTTGCTCAATCGCTTGGGAAAAGGCACTTTCCAATGCTTCTGTCCACCAGTGAGTCAGCTGTTCATGACGGCCGTTTGAATCGCTAATTATTGGGTGAGGTGAACCGCCTTCACCCAAAATATGCGCTTTTTGGCTATCGACAATAATGACCTTAGTACTTTATGTACCGCAATCAATACTAGCGTAGAGCGCCATGTGTTACTCCATTTCCAACATAATTTTGATATCTGTCGGACGGCCCTCAGCGGCTCGCTCGTAAGCCTGAACGCTGTTTTTAAATTTATAGGTTGCGGACAATAGGGGGGTTACATTGAGCTTGCCAGAGCTAAGTAAACGGATAGTACGAGGATACATATTTGCGTAGCGGAAAATGGTTTTGAATGTGATCTCTTTAGCTTGAGCAGAGACAATATCAAGTGGTACCGGATCGATAGGCATACCAACCAGAACAGCTGTTCCACCTAGTGCAATGTGCTCTGAAATAGTCGCAACGACGGGTTTTGCACCACTACATTCAAATAGAATATTGACGCCATTACCATCGGTTAATGCGTTAACTTTCTCAGCAAGTACTTTGCTATTAACAGGGTGAAGACCTGGATACTGTTTTGCAATTTCTAGTTTTTCATCAAATACATCACAAATAATGACATCAGAACAACCACCGGCTAATGTAGCCAGTGCAGTCACAATTCCGATAGTGCCGGCACCAACAACTAATGCGATATCTCCTGGTTTAATTTCTGCTTTTGTGGCGGCTTGCATACCGATAGCTAATGGCTCAACCATTGCACCTTCGGCAAAACTGACATTGTCAGGTAATTTGAACGTAAATGCTGCTGGGTGAATAACGCTTTCACGTAAGCAGCCATCAATAGGGGGAGTCGCCCAAAAACGGACTTCTGGATCTAAGTTATAAATACCTGCCCGTGATTGTGGTGATTGCAGATTAGGAATGCCAGGCTCCATACAGACACGATCACCCATTTTTAAGTGAGTCACCTTTTTACCTACCGCGGTGATTACACCTGATGCTTCGTGCCCGAGGATCATCGGCTTTTCGACAACAAATGGCCCAATACGCCCGTATTGGTAATAATGCACATCGCTGCCGCAAATCCCCACAGAATGAATTTTTATCTCAACATCATTTTCACCCAATATTTCGGTGGTTTCCCAGTCTTGAATTGAAATCTGACCCGCTTTTTCTAATACTAATGCCTTCATGATACACTCTCGCATTATAATGTTATCGATATCAATTGGTTGGGGAGATATTAGAACGAAAATTATTATATTTGTGTGATGTAAGTTGAAACTTTATTAAAAATAGATGTTTTTTACGTCAATCAAAAAAGAAAGCTGTCCTGTTTGTCATTTTTTTGACATATATAATTTTTCTAGTGATAAAATCACTTATAATATTTCCTATTTTAAACTACCAACTTGATTTTTATAAAATAAAATATTTAACAATAGAGGTCGAAGGCGTATAGCCTCGACCTCTATTTATTTAGATTGGAAAATATTTGCGTAATATTTTCTCTGAATTCCGCGTATCCCCCAGAAAAACAATAAAAGTTTATTCTGTGACTGACGGGTTTGTGGATTGGCTCCCTTGCCGGGTATACACAATCTTTTTGGTATTATTTTCACAATGACCAACGATCTTACCACCGGCTTGTTCGGTTTGGTCATTAGGAATAATTTCCAATTTAAAGCTAGATTCCGGCACACCATTATGGATAATTTTCTGAGTAATCTGCTCTTTCACGCTTTCGCATGAAGCTTGTGCAGCAAGCGCAAATGGAGATACAGTAACGAGCAACGCACTGAATAAAAGTGCTTTTTTCATCTTCATTATCATCACCTTATATTACGGTCTGATAGGCATACCAGTATTGCTGTCTAAGCAACGTTCGGTATTGGGTTCCCAATAAGCATTGATATTGGTGCTTTTCATACATGCATCGCGAGCGTCAATCGCTTTATCGAACTTATCAAATTCCTTCTCGGCACGTTTATTAACTTTGGTACGAAGATTCTTGGTTTCATCCCATTGTTCTTTACTTTGACGGGCCGCTTCTTTACTTAGCGCAGTATCTCCGTTGCCATTTACTGTGACGCAGGTTCCCCCGGAAGAGCAGGTTGCCGCCAGTGCCGGCGCTTGCCATAACAAAGGAATGACCAGCGCGATAGCGGGCATAGCTTTTAATATCAAAGAATTACAAAAATTCATCTTTTATCCTCTTGAAAGAGAGTGGAGCCAAACTCGATGGCACAATAGGAAATTATCAGATAGATAAATTATAAGATAGCATGAAGATATTCAACAAATTATCAAGAAGAATGTGATTATATATTTCTATGCACACTAAGTCCGGCAAATGACTGACAAACCGGCATCATTTCCAATGTATTAATGTTGACATGTACAGGTAAGTTGGCAACCCAAAAAACGGCTTCTGCGACATCTTCAGCTGTTAATGCCTGAGTTCCATCGTAGGTTTTATTCACTTTATTATTGTCACCTTTAAAGCGGACTAAAGAAAACTCGGTACCGCCAACTAAACCGGGTTCTATATCAGTGACACGGATATTTTTCCCTTGTAAATCTGCCCGTAAGCCCAGACTAAACTGTTTGACGAAGGCTTTAGTTGCGCCATAAACATTCCCACCTGAATATGGCCAATTCGCAGCAGTAGAACCGATATTAATAATATGCCCATGATTTTTTTCCACCATTTCAGGCAGCAGGGCACGGGTCATATTCACAACGCCTTTAGCGTTGGTATCAATCATTATTTCCCAGTCACTTTGGTTAGCCAGATACGCGGGTTCTAATCCAAGCGCCAAACCTGCGTTATTAACTAAAACATCAATATTACGAAGTGATTCTGGCAATTGTTGTATAACCTGGCTGATAGCAGCCTGATCAGTCACATCAAGTTGAACCGCGTAAAAATCATCACCCAGTTCAACTTTTAAGTTTTCTAACCGTGCCTTACGGCGGCCAGCCCCAATAACTTTAGCGCCATTTTGAATGAATTTTCGGGTGATCGCTTCACCAAAACCTGATGTTGCTCCTGTTACAAAGATAATCATACAAAACCCCTTGTGTACTAATACTATTTTTATTGCAGTAAATGGGGTTCTGCATTTTTAGTCAAGAGATCACTGAAAATTTTCAGTCATTTTCTTTTTACTCTTCCAGAATAATCTCTGGCAGTGGGAGTTGATCATTAATAATTGCATCTGCAATGCGGATTATATCCTCATCTAATGCACGATCAGTGACCAGGGGAGGGCTGATTTCACGTACCGCATGGTAAAATTTCGCTGTTTCAGGCGCAATTTGACTAATATTGCCACGGAGATAAATTGCCTGACAAACGATCAAAATTGTCATTGATACAATATTGCGTAATTTCTGCTCCATTTCTAAAACATCTTGTGCCGCATGTAATCCCAAACTGACAATATCCTGGTTATATTGCTCTGTAGCGAGAGTATGAATACCAGATGCAGCGCAATCATGACGGATTGCAGCAACTAAAGCAGTTTGAGAAAGCTGGACGCCTTTAAAACCTTGATACATGCCGGGAGTTGGGCTAAGTGAATTGGGTAACCCACGGGAAAAACGGTTATCCATCATAAGTGCCACAATTGCATGGAGGTGATTGGCGACTAAAGCGATATCCAGTTTTAACGCATCCATTGTCCGGGCGACATATTGCCCCATAAAGTTCCCGCCATGCAGAACATCGCCATTTTCTGGATCGATCAGTGGGTTATCATTCGCAGAGATGACTTCTCGCTCTAATATTTTTCGGGCTGTGGCTAAAGATTCTGGTACTACACCTAATATTTGTGGTGCACAACGAATTGAATAAACCTCCTGTAAGGTATCATTTAGTTGGGTGACTTCCTGGTGACGACAAACTTTATTTGCTTGTTCTTTAATCCCTGATAATAAATCAACCTGAGTCGAGCCTGCCAATAAATTACGCAATGTACTCGCTACGGCTTTCTGACCGGGATGATTTTTTACTTGCTGAATTCGGGCATCATAATGTTCATGAGATGCAAGTAATGCTTCAACAGCCAGGGCAATAGCAGAAATTGATGCTTTAAATAGTTTTTCCAGTTTAATAACAGCAACTGCGCTGATGCCTGACATTACCCGGGTGCCATTAATGAGGGCAAGGCCTTCTTTGGCTTGTAATGATAATGGCGTCAACCCGGCATGTTTAATTGCTTCAGCCGCACTAATTTCTTCTCCCATATAATACACTTTACCAATACCACATAATGCGCGTGCAATATAAGATAATGGAATCAAATCACCGCTTGCGCCGACGGAACCATAACGAGGAACCAGAGGAACAATATCATGATTAATATGATCGGCTATCGTTTGAGCAACAATGGGTCTGGTTGCAGACCAACCTTTGCAAACGGAAAGTAACATAGTGAATTGTGACGCTTTAATACAAGTTTTGGACATAAAGTCCCCGGTGCCGGCAGAGAGAAAAGTCAGCAGATTTTTTTGATGTTCTGAGATCTTATCAAATGGCACAACTAAGTTAGCATTCCCGCCAAATCCTGTATTAATCCCGTATATAACCTCGCCAGAATTTAATTTTTCCTCTAATTTTTCACGACCACGGCTCAAAAGCTCAATGATATCCTTTGATATTTCTACTTTTTTTTGTTTTATAGCAATATTATAGATGTCTTCCAGAGCAATAACGTTATTATTATTAATAATAATGGTTGGCTGAACATCTTTAGATTTCATTTTAATCTCCATATATAAGAGTGATAATAATAAATTAAAGAAACAAATACCCTTAATGATACAAGTTAGTATAGATATAAAATAAAAAAATAGTCACTTGAGAATAAAATCAAAATAAATTAATCGTAAAAATTAATTTACAAATCTTCATTAATATTGGTGATTGTAACAATAAAGATGTAATATATTTTCGATTTGATATTATTGTTTTTGGTTTTACCACATTATAATAAAGAGATGATAATGTTCAATGTGTTGACATAAAATTAGGTTGATCATTGACAATCAAACAAATAGCAATTATTTGTTTTCCTAAGAATACAAGCTAGAATATAATTGTGTTACCACACGAAGTAAAATAATTTGAATGTTCATCGAAAAATAAATTGATATCTAGTCGAGGTGATTTTATGTCAAAAATAATCAAGACAGATTCTCTTAGTGAACAATCTTATAAAATAGACAATTTCAATCCATCAACTGAAACAATAAATTTCAGTTACACATCGGGGAGAGTTTTATTACCGGTTTATAATAAATATGATACACAAAATAAGCCTAAAGTTTTTGGCTATTATACAGATTGGTCGCAATATGATGGCAGATTACAAGGAAATCAAGATCCCGTCAGTCGTGGTAGAGGAATAGATTTACAGCACCTTTTAGATAATCCTTTTGCGTATGATAAATTAGTTATTGGTTTCTGTGGAATATTAGGTGATGAGGGTGAAAAGAAGCAGCAAATTAAAGAGCAAGCACCACTATTTGCCCGCACCAATAACGGTGAAGTCACATTTACAGATGCCTGGGGTGATTGCCAGTCTTATCAGAATTGCACTTATTCTGGTTGGCAGGATATCCAAATGCCAAGGGATTTCGAGCAATCTAAAAGTATGGGCGTATTAGGTGGATTGGCTAAGATTCAACAGGCTGCAAAAGCCCAGGGCCATGACCTTATTATGTCATTCAGTGTCGGTGGTTGGACCATGAGTAATGGCTTTTATAATATGGTCAGAGACGAAACACTGAAATCCTATTTCTGTTCGAGTCTGGTTGATATATTCCGACGTTTCCCTATGTTCACCGAAATTGATATTGACTGGGAATACCCAGGTGTTGCCGGGAATGACGGTAATATTTATGCTCCAGACGATGGCGATTATTATGTTAGTTTAATTCGAGACTTAACCGCTGCTTTTAAAGAAGCGGGGCGATCGGATGTAAAAATAAGTATAGCCTGTTCCGCAGTGCCAGAAAAAATGGAGAAATCAAAAATACCAGAATTATTAGAGGTTGGACTATATGGTATTAATGTTATGACCTATGATTTCTTTGGTACTCCGTGGGCCGAAAAATTGATGCATCACACGAATCTTCGTGATTATCCTGGAGGTGAAAATAGTGTAGAAAAAGCGGTTGAATATTTACTGAGTATCGGTGTTCCTGCATCTGTAATTAATATTGGTTATGCTGCATACTCACGTAATGCCAGAAATGCGGTTATTGATAGTTACTCGCCATTATCCGGCAGTTATGATCCGGGCTATATTCCGAAAAAGGAACCGAAAATTACGACAACCGGTTCATTTGAATCAGGAACAACAGAATGGTACGACACTATATATAATTATCTGGATTTGGAAGGTAAAAAGGGGAGAAATAATTTTTATTTTTGTACTGATGATATAGCAGATGCTGATTATCTCTATAATAAGGAGAGCAAGTTGTTCATTTCTATTGATACCCCTCGTTCTGTTAAAGCCAAAGCTCAATATGCACTGGAAAAGAATCTGGGAGGAATATTTACATGGACTGCGGATCAAGACCGAGGCTTATTAGTCAATGCAGCCAGGGAAGGTCTTGGCTGTGAGTTAGTCACGAAAAAAATAGATATGACACCATTCTATTTTAAAGGCATCAATGTTGATCCGGGTGATCATGGCAAGGGCGGTGATTACCCGACATGGGATGCAAACAAGGAATATCAGGCTGGTGATAGAGTCAGTTGGAAGGACCAAAACTGGGAAGCTAAATGGTGGAATAGGGGCACTGCACCAGATGGCGCTGAAACATCTGATGCTTATCCCTGGATTAAAATTTCATAATTAGTTAAATGAAGCCACCAGTATGATATATGTACTGGTGGCGGATTATTTACCCTTATTTCTTCCTTAGTGCTTTCGGCTTAAATGCCGTTGTTTTAACGGCGGAATGGCAAAATGTTCTACCGCGTTTTGTGCGCTGCGCAACGAAATCCCAACGATTTCATTAGCGTATGTGCGCATCTGTTGCTCATAATCTGAAATTGCCTTGACTAATTCTTCATGCCCGGACGCTACGCGGGTAAGCGTTTGTGTGAGTAAAAGTGCATCTCTCAGCGCTGTGTTTGCTCCTGCGCCTGCCATTGGCGTCATATTATGAATAGCATCCCCAAGTAATGTGATAGGGCTGGATTGCCACGGTGGAAGATAGGGCATGCTGCGTAAAGGTATCAGAGACACGTTTTCCATATCGCTGTGTTTAACCAGAGTATGCAGGTTTGGATCCCATGAAGTCATACGGGACCGGACTAGATTGCAGAGCGATTCAGCAGAAAAATCAGTCACATTATTAGGAAAACTATCTGTTGCTGCTACGTAGACCCATACTATAAAATTATCGATTTCTGCCGAAGTAGCTTCTACATGAGTATCAACTGGAGCACGCCACATAGTAATAAACAGCCAGTCTGGGCTTTTCGGTATGATACTGTTGGGTGAGCCATCCAGGAAATTTTGTGGCAATATGGCTGCAAGAGCTGGAGTAAGACGCGAACGACCCACAATCATACTCACACCTACACTAAATCTTTCTATCGAGGGAAGGTACTGCTTACGTACTTTTGAGTTACTGCCATCGGCACCGATAAGAACATCGACATCGTCGTGACTTCCATCAGCAAAAAAAACCCTGACTCCCCCGTTTTCAATATTTTCATAACGAACGAATGCTTTGTTCCACTGAATTGTATTTGAAAGTCCCTTGATTAGTATATCTCTAAGTTCAGTTCTACTGATTGACAGGCGCTGCTCGGAAATGATCAGCCCGTTCATTGGAGAAATACCGCCCTGAACGGCAAGAAGACGCAGACGTTCATTATAAAACCGCGATTGCCCGCCAATATATCTTGACACCTTCTTAAAGGTTAACCAGTTTATATCTGGAAGACATTCTTGCAGTGCCTGTTGGCCGAATGTATTAAGATGAATCCCATAACCGGGAAGTTCGGATGACGCGGCAAGGTTTCGTTCATAGACTGTCACTTTTATGTTATTTTTGCGTAAGCCGTGTGCCAGACATGCACCACCGATCCCGGCACCAATGATACCAACATGCATCGTATTTCTCCCATTGTAGTATATGAACGATTCTGGATAAGTCATGGTAATATATTTACCTGACATTATTCATTTACAGCGATTACTTGTATTATAGTATTTGACGTGAAAATATACTTTACATAGGAAACGAGCAAGAAATATTTGTCTTTATTAATAAAAATA
Organism: Photorhabdus sp. RM322S; assembly: GCF_042879395.1. Lineage (NCBI taxonomy): Bacteria > Pseudomonadati > Pseudomonadota > Gammaproteobacteria > Enterobacterales > Morganellaceae > Photorhabdus > Photorhabdus sp. RM322S. Next base: position 1,689 of record NZ_JBHFKW010000028.1, on the reverse strand, counting down.
TTCTTAAAATGAATCTATATTATTGTTTATTAAATGATATTAAATGATTATTTAAATCCTTAAGTTATCTAATTTAATTATTTTTTTGATGTTTTTATTTTATTTTTTTCATATGGTTAGCATCTGATTGCAATGAAAATATTAAATTTTTTAGTGTTTCATTTATTTATAAATACATGGCGTTAAAAGACGAAAAATAAATAATGTGATATTTATTTTATTAAAATTTAAATTATTAACGAAATATTATAAATGTGTTATGAAATAATTTTAACACTTGAAATTGTTGCTAATAATTCGAGTGTGATCACCATAGCATAATTAGTTATCGCGAGCGGGCATCTCCTGGATTGGATAAGAGGGGAATAATGACATAACTTAATTATGCATAAATATTTCCCTTCTATATTTATGGTGGGGATCAGTATCTCTATTTATCGGTTTTTATAGCAAATCAATAATATTTTTTAAGAAAACAAACTAAGTTTAATCTGCTATTTTATTGTCATTAGTTCCTGTGTTCTATAACTGGCACTATATATATTTTAGACGGTTTTTATATTGTCGATAAAATAATTACCATAAAAAGCTTCTTCGGGAGGAAGGGGCAGGGTGAACTCGTTCCGAAGATAAAATAAAAGGTTTATTCATGAGATTAAAAAATATCAATCTGTTGAAGGTTGCACTTATCGTTGCCTTTGTAACAAATCAGTCTTTTGCAGCAAGTAATGTTGTATTTCTGAACAATCCTTCACCGCAACATGTCAAAGACATCGGTAATTTTGTTGTGAAACGGACTGAAAAACCATTTTTTTCCGATGTTATATTATTCGCAGCCAACATTAACAGCAACGCTTCAAAGAATCCTGTGCTGTTTTACAACGATGAAATAAGTTCGATACTTAAAGAAAATATTTCCCTTGTGCATAATTTGCAGAAAAAAGGTATCAGAGTTCAACTGTCTTATCTGGGCAATCATCAAAATGCAGGTTGGTCATGTAATATGAGCAAGGAAACAGCAACGGCGCTTGCCAACGAAATGGTAGACGATGTCGTTAAATACGGGTTGGATGGAGTCAATATTGATGATGAATATTCAAGATGTTCCGGTAATCCTCAATCTTTCTATTGGGTAGCGGATGCGATCAAAAGCCATCCAAATTTTGCAAAAAAAGTATTAACCAAGGCCTTGTGGTCAGATTCGATCTACTTTAAGGAACCAACAAACATAGCAAATTTATTGGATGCAGGTTACGAGATGACTTATGCCGGCAATGTTAATAGCCTGGCTCGGTACGTCAATTTCGGGATGAAAAAAGAAAACTTGTTACTGGGTGTTTCTCCTGAAAGAAATTCGGTATCCGCAGTGCAGAAGATTACCAGATCGGTCATTAATAAAGGGTACGATGGGATGATGGTTTGGTCACCTAATACATTCTTTACAAATAGCCAAGCATCTCAATATTACACCGCGATCATTAAGGCAGAAGAGGGGGTAAATGAAGAAGTTGTATATGTCCCGAACACCAGTAAAGACAATGCAAAAAAGTAGCTTCAATATACATTAGTTAATATGTGAAACCACGTATAGAAGATTCAAAAACTTTCTATACGTGAACTTGTGGCACTAGGAAATATTTTTCTCTATTTACTCTTAACCTTAGTTCGATTAAATAAGGGGCGACCGCT
>NZ_JBHFKW010000027.1:0-62861 GCF_042879395.1 Photorhabdus sp. RM322S | reverse complement strand
AAACAAGGCTTCATAATTCTATTTGGCCATTTTCAATGGCCTTTATTATGGCTGCACCTCTAGAGTTAACATTAAATTTTTCTCTAATTTTTTTAAAATGAAAATTAACATTTGCTTCTGAGCAATTAAGTATGCGTGATATCTCCCATGTTGTTTTTCCAATTAAATACCAAGAACAAACTTCTTTTTCTCTTTCACTTAATTTAATGTTGTTTTTTTTATTTTTTTTGTTTTTTAAAATAATCAAATAATGTAGTATTATATCTCTTAATGCCATTAGTTGATTGAAATTTTTATTTATTGTCCTTGTATAATCATCTTCTTTGCAATAAAAAGATAAAGTTAAAATTCCAAAATCATGATTAATACCATGCATAGGAAAAGATATGCCATGGTTTATTCCATAATCCTTAATTTCATGTAAAAAAAGTGATTTTTCTTCTAGTTTATTGCAATCCCATATGAAAGGGATAGTGTTTTTTATGCAATATTCAAAAACGGGATTGTTATTGATATATTTTTCTTTTTGATATGTTAAGGCTAATTGATCATTATTGGTAATGAAATTTGCTTCTTTAATATTATTTTTAGTTGAAGAGTAAAAGAGAGAATACCATTCTATATCAGTAATAGATTGAATGGTTTTAATAACAAAATGAAGATCATTAAATTCCTCAACAACACAATCTGAATAAAATTCATACAAGTCAATCATAATTTAACCTGGGTATTGTTAAATATTTCAAAATGTTAATACTAAGATTAGTCCAATAATTGACTAGAACAACTATCAAATCTGATAGTTGTGATATAAACAAAACAGTGAAAGACTTTACTAGGAAGTGAACGAGGAACAATTTAATTTCAATTAATACACTTTAAATTAAGTGAGGATTTTATGAAAAAGCCTATTGTAGGTTTGCTCCTTAGTATTGTCTTTTTTTCAGCAAATACTTCTGCTTTCACTCAAACGGAAAATGAAACCGAGGTACAAAATAATATTTCGAGTATATTAACTCAACAATATAATAATACCGTTAAAGATTGTGGTGATGCTCAATCATCCGCTTTTCTTTGCTCTGGCGTTATATTGCGTGGCACTATACATTCAAATAATCATAAATTTTGGCAACCTAGCCCATCATCTATAAAAAGTGGTGGTGTTTCTTTTTCATATTTAAGGAAAGACGCTAAGTTTAAACGCTTAGCTTATGGATATAAAAATGGATTTATTGTTTTCCCTGAACATATAGCACCTCAAGATAGAGTCGATTTTCCTGTATTGTGTGCATTTCCTATCGATGGCTATACAAATGAGAGAACGAATAAAGGTTGTGGTGAAAATATTACTAAAGCGACAGGTAAAGGTAAATCTTGCCAAGAACAAAATGTGATGAATTCCGATGATTGGATAAAAAATTATAGGAAAGTAAACTCTCAAGATCTTTTTCAATGTGGATTTAATGTTACTAAAGATGTAAATAATCCAGCTATAGCTTTCTATCAAATGTTAGAAAGTATCAAAAAACTTCCACGTACTCCTAATACTCCACCAAAACAGAATGAAATCAGAATGTCAACCTGGGAAGAAAATGATCCTAATAAATTACCTATTGAAGCCCTTTTTTATTCAGAAAATTCAGGCTTAGCTGATGCGCAAAAAGATCAGCGTGATTATAAAGACGCAACAGGTAAATTTTTGCCTATTGTTAAAATGCTACTGCCAAGAACTTTAAATGAGGATGCATTATTCAAATTCAATATTGAAGATCAAGTTATTAAGCCATAAACGATTATTGGATTACTGTAAGCTCTATTTTTCATACTGAGCTTACCTGTAATCCACCTTCGCTCTTCGTGATGAAACAGAACTCTGCTTTGACATCCTCCTCACCCTGAAGAGGGTGTCGCAAAAGGCCAGCATTGAAAATAAAACCAATCCACTTATCCCAAGCAATAAAAATAACACTATTCATTATCCCCGACTTGTCATACTTAAAATTGAACAACCAGAGAAAATAAATATCGATTAACAATCTCTGTTATTAATTGATGTTGCGTCCAAAAATCCCCCGCCCATAATTGTTTTGTTTCACGAAAAATTATTTAAATAACTATTGGATAAATTTTTAAATATAAACAATAACATCTATAAATCATGTTATTGCGGTAGCTATACCCTTAAATCAAAACTAATGAAAAAAAGCAATAAACGTTTTTTATATTTTAAATGTAAATAGTAAATGAAGGAAAAAATCATCAATTTCATTGATGAACAAAACAACTCAATATCATATACAAGGTGATAAAAATGGAAAAAGAATATAACCGGTCCACTTCAGAATCCAATACAGAGAATACCAATACTCTGGATCGCCATACAGTTGGTAAAACGCCCGGTCGGACTGATAATCCACATTCAGCGCTAAAACCGGGTGATGACTATACACAAGCAATAAAAATTAACCCTAACGGCGGCTTAAAAGTAGACAGTAACGGCATCAGTATTGATCCCAATAATGTACTGCCAAAAGGAATGATTATGATGTTCTCCGGTATGGATGCTCCTACAGGCTGGGCTTTTTGTGATGGTAATAATGGAACCCCAGATTTAAGAAGTCGTTTTGTCATGTGCGGTGAAACTATTTCTGAAACAGGGCAAAGCAGTAGTAAAGCTAATGGTAGTGGCACCGAAAAAAGCTTTTCCAAAAATACAACATCAACAACAGTCTCTGTAAATGTTACTGTGGAAAATACAGTATTAACAGAGTCACAAATACCTAGTCATAAACATATTGGGGGTATGTCTTACTATATTGATCATGGAATGAAATATGGTCCTACCGCTAATACCAAAACCGAATATCAAATAAATAATCATAGTAGTAGTTCAATATGGTGGAAACCTTCAAATGGAAATAATTATTATGCCTACACATCATTCACAGGAGGTGGACAAGGACATAATCACCCAGCAACAGCATCGTCCCCTTCACATAATCATAGTGTTGATATAATTCCGCCTTATTATTTATTAGCTTTTATTATGAAACTTTAATTCCGATGCACTAAAAATATTTAAATTACCTCTTATTTTCTAATTACAAAGGATATATAACAATGAATATATCTAGTTATTTCTTCCTGAATGAAGAAAACATTAAGTTCAATAATCAATGTTTAAATGCATACATGGGTTACCCCCAACCCATCGCTAAAGATTGGCCCAACCTACCTGCCGGGTTCCAAAGATATATTGACGATATTATTAATTTAAATGGTTTTTTATATTTTTTTAAAGGTTCACTATATCTTAAATTCGATATCGCAAAAGCAGAGGTCGTTGATGGACCGAACTTCATTATAGATGGGTGGCCTGGATTAAAAGGAACAGAACTGGAAAATGGAATAGATGCAGCCATAGAATTGACTACAAACACCGTCTGTTTCTTTAAAGGTGAACATTGTGTAGATTACACCATCGATTTACACACAATTAAGACCAACACTATTTCAGATCGGTGGGGAATGACTGGGAAATATGCAGCATTTAGTAGCAATCTGGGTGCTGTTATTTCATGGCCAGATATCGATGGAAATTTTATTTATTTTTTCAAAGGTGATTCTTTTATTCGGTTCGACCCAAATTTGAATGCACTTGATGCCGGGCCAATCATCCTCTCCAACGATAATAATGGTTGGAGAGGATTAGTCTTCAAAAATGTTCAAGCGGCAGTATCGGTCGATACCGATTTATTAGGAAGTCACCGTGGCAATAATGGAGGCAATAATGGAGGCAATAATGGAGGCAATAGTAGCGTCTGTAGTGGAACATGTGGTACTAATGACACGGGTAAACATTGTTTCCAGTTACCTCAAAATATTATATTCGCCCTGACAGCCTACGCTAATACAAATATTCCGCAAACTGTAAAAGTATATATTGACGATCTTCTGGTAGATACATTAACCGGTAAAGGACAAAATAATCTAATGGCAACTAAAGCCTACACATCAGGTACAGGCAAAGTCTGTATTGAGATTGCAGGAGATGGCAAACCATGCAAACTTCGTTATTTCGATAATACATTTGATGGAAATCCGGGAACCGCTATTATCGGTGCTGAAAATGGTACCAATAGTCATTACAATGATAGCGTGGTGTTCTTGAATTGGCCTCTGACATAAACTAAAAATACTTAGGTAAATGTCACTATCAATAAATAAAATCAATATTATTGCGCCCTCTGGGGCGCATTTTTTCCTACTCATATGACTACCGTAAAATAAATAGTAGTATTTAGCGGATTATCCTGATTTTATTTACTCTTAAAAATTTACAAATAATTTCAGACGAGAAATATGAGGTACTACCCCATTAATAATGATACCGGCAAGAAAGAATAATCAATCGATCACCTTCCACTTTATAGATTAGCCTATGCTTATCGGTAATACGACGTGACCAATAACCTGTAAGATTATGTTTCAATGGCTCAGATTTACCAATACCACGGAATGGCGTTCTCTCTATATCTTTAAGAAGCGCGTTAATCCGCTTAACGGGCTTCTTATCATTCTGTTGTCAGAAAAAGTAATCTTGCCAGAATTTACCCACAAAATGCTTATTTAATTAACCTCAGTTCTGCTTAAGAACAGAGATTTCAGAAGCACGTAGATTCAGACTCGGTCTTATCGCTTGGAATGTAAATGTGCCGCTTCTATGCGTTTCGTGCATTGACTCACGCATTTTTATGCCGATAACGTATCAACAGTAAATTTGTCGGACATGTGTTCAAGCTCACTCTGGCTCAGTCCAGTAATTTTCATCGCCGTTTCACGGTCGATACTCATACTTTGGTGACTGTTCTGACAGTCACCGTAAGATCCTCTTTTAACACGAATCGTTGAATGCTGATGAAGAACTCTCAATACGAGTTAGTGGCGTATTTGCTCAAGTTCGTTCTGGCTCAACCCGGTAGTTTTCATTATCGTTTCACGGTCGATACCCATGTCGATCATCGCCCACGCGACTTTCAAGATCCCCCGTTTTTCGCCTTCCTGCAATCCTTCCTGACGTCCTTCCTGACGTCCTTCCTGACGTCCTTCCTGACGTCCTTCCTGGCGTCCTTTCTGCTCGAGTTTCTGCGCTATTGTCATCAGTACCTCCTCATACTTCGGGGACTGTTCTGCCAGTCGCCGGATAAAACCCTCTGGATCGGCGGTATCTCCCGCCTGTAATAAGTAGTTTAGCACGCTTTTTAGCTGTTCATCCGTATAGTAATCATACGTCAGCAGTATGACCAACTCTTGCAGCAACTCTGCCATATCTCGCTGCCGGATATGCTTTTGCACCATTTCCAGTAGCGCGACCCGTTTGTGCGTCAGGATTGCATCATCAGGAATTACCGTCACATCTACCAGCGGGAATTTATTGGAATAGATTTCCTCCGCCAGGGCCGGATCATCGAAACAGTCGAGCCAATGGGTACTCCAGGGATACGGCTGTATTTTCCCGTGATAGAACAACACCGGAATAACTAGCGGCAATTTTTCATGTCCCTGTTCCAGATGCCGCTGCATTGCGGAAATACTGTATCGCATCAGCCGGAATGCCATCATCTTATCCGGGGAACTCTGGTGTTCGATCACGCAATATACGTATCCGTCACCCTGCGCTGTTTTCAATGAATACAAAATGTCGGAATAATGCGCACGCAAATTGCCTTCAATAAACGACCCTGATTCCAACCGCAGTGTATCCAGATCACAAACTGCCCGTAATGTCGCAGGCAAATGGATCTCCAAAAAGTCTCTGGCAGTATCAATATGACTTAAAAACTGTTTAAAAACAGCGTCATGTGGCGTTGGTGTATTTTTTCTCTTCATCGGTGAATGGTAGCATACTTTCTTTTATATTGAAGGAATATTAAGCAAAAAACCAAGCGGACTGAATAATATGTCCTTTTCTCGTATCAATAATATCTAATCTGATAAGCAGAAAATAAACTGTACAATCTCAAGCTAAACTATCTATTGCGCCATCCGTGGCGCAATCTCTTTATTTTCTCTATCAATGACTATCGCAAGTCATCCATTTAATTAAGCGGTAGCATCTGAAATCAATTGAGTTGCCGGAGCATCCTGCCCAAATCCCCGCAGCCCGACCACATGAACATGTTCGTGGTTTTTAAATACTTTACGCACCAATTTATAGGTGGTCCCCTTTTCAGGGCTGATATTTTCTGGTGCAGCGATAATTAACTGCATTTGCAGGCGTTCGCATAATTCAAACAAAGTAGCGATAGATTTGGCATCCAAACGCGCCGCTTCATCCAAGAACAGCAACCGACAAGGGGAAATATCCTTACCACGCAAACGGCGAGATTCTTCTTCCCAACTCTGTACAACCATCACCAGAATCGACATGCCGGTACCAATCGCTTCACCGGTCGATAGCGCCCCACTTTCCGCTTTTAACCAGCCATCCGATCCGCGGTTAACTTCAACATCCAGTTCCAAATAGTTACGGTAATCCAGCAATTCTTCACCTATGGTTTGCGGCAAGCGCTGCCCCATATCCACTTGCGGATTCAGGCGCTGATAAAGTTTTGCCATTGCCTCAGAGAAGGTCAATCGCTGGCTGTTAAACAGGTCCTGATGTTGTTCCTGCTGTTCAGAAAGTACATCCAGCAATATTGCATGGCTTTCACGCACATTCACATTCAGCCGCACACCACGAACCTGACCAAAGGAGACGGCTTGTAATCCCTGATTCAGCATACGAATACGGTTCTGCTCACGCTGAATGGTTTTTCGGATAATATTCGCCACACTCTTCGAACTGATAGCGAGTTTTTGCTCGCGGGCAGTCAGTTCTTCCGTCAGACGGGCCAGCTCAATTTCCATCTGTTCAATCGCGTCAACCGGATCGTCAGTGCGGATAATGTCCTGACGAATACGTTCACGCAGATGCTGATATACAGCAATAAAGAACTGCACTTTACGTTCAGGCCGTTTAGGATCTTCCGATAAACGCAAAGCATCACGCAGATGTTCGTTATCAGCCACCGCCAGACGCAATGCCCCCAACGCTTTATCCGACATGGAACGTAACGCGCCACCTTCCATATACGCCAGTTCACGGCGATGTAGGCGACGTTCAACGCCATTGTCTTTCACCATGCGCATCACTGCACACCAACCCGCTTTAGCAACAACCACGTGTTCACGGATCTGATGGTAATCGCGTTCCAGTTTCCGCAGTTTTTTCTGCACGCTTTCCATTTCCGCTTCACAGAAGGCGATCTGTTTCTCAAGCTGATTGACTCTGGAACGGTTAACGCTGAGTGCTTCATGGAGTCGATCACGACGCTCGCGGGCGCGAATTTCAGCATTCGCATCCGCCTGCACACCGATATCTTTCATCTCCTGTAGCAGCTCTTTCAGCATATCCTGTTTGGTTTCATAGGAGCTTTTCAGGGATGCCAGCACCTGGTTAAACTGGGAATACTGCGCTTGCTGTTGACGCAGTTGTTCACGGGCGCGGCTGCGATCCGATTCCGCATGTTCCAGACGCTGACGCAGTTTGTCATTCAGATCCGCATTTTCACTGAGCATGCCCGCAGAATCACTGTAGCTGAAATGCGCACGGCGCTGTACGACTTCCACCAGCGCAAAAGCCTGTTGTTTAGCCTGATGCTGACTGTGTTTGGCGATTGCATAATCCTGCTGCAACTGTTCATGTTGCTGTGGATCACTTTGCAAAACCGCAACCATAGGTTCCAGTTTTGTCAGCGCCGAACCATGTTGTTGCAGGAAACGCGCCGCTTCCTGCGCTTCGTCCCTCTCTTCGCGCACTTCTTCTACGCGATCAATTAAAGTTTCATCCAATAACAGACTGATTTGAGGGATCAGGCGGTTTAATGCGGTCAGGCTTTCTTTCGCCTGTGTATATTGCTGGCGCTGCTGTTGAGTTTGATCTTCAAACCGGGACACTTCACGTTCCAGTTCCGTATGGCGCTGTTTCAGTTCACGGATTTCAGCTTCCGGATCGGTATCAAATGCCACAGACAGGTGTTTACCGACAAATTGACTGAACGCCTGATGAGCACGCTGAATTTTCTGCACATCAAAAGAGAGCGTGGCATAACGCTCTGCCAAGGCATCACGCTCCAGATTCAAGACTTCCAAACGGTTTTCTCTGGCGGCGCGACCAAACAGCGGCAATTCAGGGTAACGGGAATAACGCCATTGGCGATCAGACGATTTGACCAGTACCGCATTGGTCTGTTCTTCGGCATGAAATACGCTGTCATCAAAGGATTGTGGATCCCCTTCAATTAAGTAGAGATCTTCCGGGCAATCTTCCAGCGTTTCAAGATGCGGGCGTACCAGAGAAAGATCCGGCACCACAATGCCGTGACGCGCCGGTCCGTATAGGGCTGAGAAATAAGGCGCATCATCAATGGTGATATCGTCATAAATTTCCGACAGCAAAACCCCGCCGAAACGTTCTGCCAAGGCAATCATCCGGCTATCTTCCGCGCCGCTTGGCTGGCTGAGGCGCTCGATTTGCTTTTCCAGCTTACGTTTTTGCGCCGCAACTTCATCACGCTCTACCGTGGCTTCACGCTCACGCTCAAGCAACTGCTGCATATATTCGGTTACGTCATTACTGCTTGCCAGTGCCTCACCATTCTGTTCACACAGTTGGTTCAGGGTATCCTGCGCCGCCAGCCAAACCGGTGCGCGGGCAGTCAGTGACTGAATTTTCTGTTTCAGTTGTTCAAGTTCCTGACGCATCTCCATACGGCGTTCACCGCTTTCATTGACGCTCAGGCTCAACGCTTCTTGCCGAGCTTCAAGTTCATTTTGCAACGCTTCCAGATCTTCAGCCTGATATTGACGCCCCTGACGCTGACAAAACTCGCTCAATAAACGCTCTGCGTTCTGCTGGTTGTTCAGCCGCTGTTCCAGTTCAGACAACCGCATCCGCAATGGCTGCACCCGATCCGCCAGATGTCGCTGTGATGGCCAGTCACGCAGCAATTCGCGGGCGCTCTGCCATGCTTCACTGCGGCTGGTTTCGCCAACGATGTTTTTAACCAGTTGATACGCCTGTTCGAACTGATGATGCGCCGCATCCGCAACACTTAATTTCTGTTCCAGCGCCAACAGGGCTTCTGTCGCCTGCTGTTCTTTAGCCTGAAAGGTTTCCAGCCACTCTTCTGCGTTATCAACGGAAAGATCCGGTAACCGGCAAAGCTCACGGGTGCGTTCCAGCGCTTGTAAGGCCTGTTGATACTGAATAGCCCGGGTTTGCTGAACATCCAGTGCCTGCTGGTAATCCGCCAACTGGCTTTTCAGTTCATCCACTTCCTGTTCTGCCGCTTCCGCTCTGGCTTCATATTCAGACTGAATTTCCGCTGCTTCTTCAACAACGTCTGTCTGTTCTTCCAGCCGGTAAGACAGCTCTTCCAGATCCCCCTGATAACGGTCGATTTTTTCCTGCTGGCGCATGGCGGTCTGCACCAGATTCAGGTGGTCACTGGCAGCTTGATGATCTGTTTCTAAATCAGAAGAAGCACCATTCTGTTCAGCCAGTTCGCGGGCCATTTCGACATGACGATACTGCTCAGTCGCCAGTTGTTTCTGGCTGCCAAACAGTTCACCACGCAATGCTAACGCTTCATCCAGATGAGTACGACGCTCATTGGCATGGCGCATATAGTCGGCGGAAACGTAGGAAGTTGCTTCGGTGATCAAATGTTTGAACAGATCGCGATCAGATTGGGTTACCCGAATGGCTTCCAGCGTTATGCGGTTTTCGCGCAATGCGGCTTCCATATCCTGAAACGCCTTGCGGACACCGCTATTTTCCGGCAACAGGTAATCGCGCAAGGAGCGGGTAATCGCACTGGAGATACCACCGTACAGAGAAGCTTCGATCAAGCGATAGAATTTACTACGATCACTGGCTGAACGCAGGCGTTTGGGGATCACGCCCAAATCAAACATCTGCGCATGATAATCCGTGATGGAGTTAAATTGTTTGAACTGCACGCCTTCCATTTCATCAAGGCGGTCTTTCAGTTCATTTAGCGGCAATACACGCGCCTGCCTTTCACCCACATTTTCAGTCAGTAACTGAGTGGGTTGGATAGCCGTCGGCAAGCCCTGAATCATAAAGGGCTTGATATCAACTTTGCGGTCACGGCCCGCCACCTGTTGCAGTCTCACCCCAACCACCACTCGCTGATGGCGGGAGTTAATCACATCCAGGGTTGAGTAACAGACTCCCGCGCGTAACTTGCCGTGTAACCCTTTATCACGGGAACCGGAAGTGGCGCCCGCTTCGGTAGTGTTACGGAAATGGAGCAGCGTCAAATCAGGAATAAGCGCGGTGACAAATGCCGCCATCGTGGTGGATTTACCCGCGCCATTACCGCCTGATAAGGTGGTCACCAGTTCATCAAGATCAAAAGTTCTGGCAAAAAAACCATTCCAGTTAACCAGCGTCAGCGAACGAAATTTACCGCGTTCAATCATGGTTGTTCATCTCCCGCACCCTCTGCTGAGTTATCCGGTGTTTCATCATTTTCACTGTCATCAAGCGACAAGCTGCCTTCAACCGGCATTGCCTCACCATCACGGATCATCCTCAGTTGTACTTCACGAGGATCGTCGCCACTGCGTACATCAGCACCAAAACGGAATACCGCCTCAGTGAGGGTAAATTTGTTGCTGTCATTCGCCAGGAAATAGACCATGCCCAAACGACGCAGACGGTTGAGCGTCGTGCGCACTTTTTCCTGCAATTTCTGTTTATCCAGATCCGAACCGGAAGAACGCTGGTTGACAAACTTCATCAGTTTGCTCTCATCAGCCAGCGAGATCAGTTCTTCATACAGTTCCTGAGAGGTAAAAATCCCCTGATTAGCCAGCCGTTCCGGGCTGAGATAGAGATAACAGAGGATTTTGCCGACCATCATATCCAGCTCTGATAATACCGAACGGGAGATCAAGGTGGTCGAACGAGGCCGCAGATAGAAGAAGCCTTCCGGTGCACGGATCAACTCCACATTATAGCGGGCGTAAAATTCTTCCAATTGCTCCTGAAAATCCATCAGAAAAGCGTGATTATCAAGATCATCTATCCCGATATGACGGCCCGCGCGAAGCTGGCTGTCCAGTTCCGGGAAAAGTGAATTGGCTAACGCCTGTGCCAGTTTAACCGGCATAAATTGTTCAATATGTGTCGATGACATGTGCCTGTACCTTGGCTCCGTAATCATTAATCGCTAACCATTCCGCTGGCAACCCAGAGAAATCCGCTTCTGCAACACCCAACCGCACAGCCTGATCCACCAAAATACGCGCCACATCGAAGTGACGGGGAAGCGGATGTTGAGCAAGGTAGTCTCTTAGTACCGCCCCCAAATCCAGCGGGCGTTGCTCCTGCTGATATACCAACAGGGCTTTTTCAATCATTGCCGCCAGTTGATCGTTTATTTCACTGAATTCTTCATATTCCAGTTCTAACGGCAGTTCGCCGGTCACTTCTTCATTACGTAACGCCAGTTCCTGATCACGCATATCCAGTAAACGCTCTGCGTTGGCAATGGTGAGTGTCCACGGGTTATCAAAATAGTGCTGCACTGATTGACGTAAGCGCTGGGAGAAAATACGGTTTTTATCCATATCAATCGCGGTACGGATAAATTTGTGAACGTGGCGGTCGTAGCCGATCCATAAGTCAATCGCCTGCTGACCCCAACTGATAATACGGTCCAGTTTGCTTTGCAGATCAAACACCAGTTTATCAACCAGCTCTGATCCGCCACTGCCCATATTCGCATCCTGAATACGCAGCAAATTGGCCTGTAGTTTATCTCCCGCCGCTTCCAGTGTGTCTTGCAGCTCCCGCAATGTCCCTGATGTTTCTGATAACAACTGTTCGCAGTTAGCAATCGCGGCTTGCCAGTCTTGATTCAGCAACGCCGCAATATCTTCTTTAACGAAGTTTTGCTGCTCATCCATCAGGCGTTGGGACATGTCAATGCTATCGAAGATTTCCGCGACAGAATATTTCAGCGGCGCAAAGACGTTGCGATGCCAATGAAATTCATCTCCCCCTTCTTCCGCCGCCTCTGCCGCCCGGTGCAGCTCATTCGCCACAATCGAAAGCTGCATAGAGAGGCGTAAGGTAGAAAATTCCCGCTGGCGAATGTAGTAGTCACTGATACTGATACCAAGCGGGGTTAAGCGATAGATTGCATTGCCATCGGCCAGTTCACTGGTAAAACGGTTAAGCAGTTTCTGGCGCACCATGTCATTGATGGCATTGTTAGCCCGCACCGCGACGGACTCCGCCGTTTGCTCGAATCCTTTGCAAACTTCACGAAAAGCGTCAATCAGCTCCCCTTCGCTCATCTCACCATCAAGACGCTCGCTGTTTAATACCGCGATTGCCATCAGAAAAGCCAGCCTTTCCACCGGCAAAGAGATGGAAAAATCATTTTTCCTGGCCCAGGACACCAGTTCCGGGATAGTCTGGGAATATTCACTCATAATTCATCCTTTAATGCCGGCTTGCGTGCCATTACATGAATGTAACGCCCCAAACTGATATAAGGCTCCTGTCGGCAATAACGCTGTTCTAATTCCAGCAACGCTGGAAAGTTTTTGCTCTGTAATTGGCGACTTTGCAAATAATCGTGAAAAACACGCACACCGGTTTTACCGGTAATCACCATATTTAATTCATCAAGCCATTGATATACCTGTTCAGGCACCAACGGATTCTGAGGAGACAGTGAACGTTTTCTGCGACGCGGCATATTGGGTGTCGCCAAATGAAAATTACCTAAAATAGCATTACGCATGACCAAACCATTGGCATTGTAAAACATTAAAGACAGCGCGCCGCCAGGATTAATGATATTCGTTAACACTTCTATTGCATATTTCTGATCGGTAATCCATTCCAGTACTGCATGAAACAATACCAGATCTACCGGCTGTTCTATATATTGGCTAATTTCCTGTACCGGGCTTTGTATAAATTGCATATTTTGGCTGACCCCTTTTTCTTCGGCGGTCAGCTTTGCCCGTTGGATCATTTCTTCTGATAAATCGCAAAGTATCACCTGATGACCCAGTTCAGCTAATTGGCATGCCATATTCCCTTCACCGCCACCTGCATCTAAAATACGCAGTGGACGTCGTGGTAATTGAGCCAGTAATTCGCTGATATCCTGCCAGACAACGGCTTGCCTGATTTTACCTTTGGTTGTGCCGTAAATATTACGAGAGAATTTGTCTGCAATATCATCGAAATTGCGATCCCGCATGAAAAACTGCCTCACTAATGGAATAGATCTGATTTATCTGTTGAGATTTCATTATGCCAGCTGCTATTTTGGCACAGCATTCATTAGCATAACCACTTTTGACTACAAATCGTGGGCTATATGGCTATAATTCAATCAAGTTAAGGCAAATAAATGCTATTTTTATTTAAAAAGTACCTTGGTGCAATGGTAATGCCTCTGCCATTAATATTACTGATTTCACTTGTTGCCTTATTCCTGTTGTGGTTTACCCGTTGGCAAAAAACAGGGAAAACAGTTCTGACGTTCAGTTGGCTTGCTCTGCTTCTGCTCAGTCTGCAACCCGTTGCCGATAAGCTACTGTTACCATTGGAATCGATTTACGCTAAAGCCTACCAACCTGATCCCAGTGATATCAATCCACCGGTTGATTATATCGTCGTTCTTGGTGGTGGCTTCACTTATAACCCAAATTGGGCACCCAGTTCAAACCTGTTCAACAACAGTTTACCGCGGGTAACAGAAGGCATCCGTTTATATCGCCTGAATCCCAGCGCTAAAATGGTTTTTACCGGTGGTAAGGGAGAGAATGCTAAAAGCAACGCGGAAGTCGCCGCTATAGTAGCACAATCTCTGGGCGTACCCGCAGAAGATACTATCGCACTGACAAAACCCATGGATACAGAACAAGAAGCACATGAAGTTGAAAAATTGATTGGCAAGCGCTCTTTTATTTTGGTCACCTCCGCCAATCATATGCCACGGGCGATAACTTTCTTTAAACAACGTGGATTGAACCCCATTCCCGGCCCGGCAAATCAATTAGCCATCACGTCCTCTTTGCATCCCTGGGAAAAATACCTGCCCTCTACTTATTACCTGTCTCATTCAGAGCGGGTATGGTATGAAACTTTAGGTACTCTCTGGCAACGTATTAAACCGTCGAAAAGTTCAGCACCTCCACAAACATTAGAGCATGTTCAACCGGTAAATGATCGGCAAACCATGCCTTGAAATAACATGGAGAAACGAAAGCGTAAATAACCTCAGCTCTGCTTAAGAACAGAGATTTCAGAAGCACGTAGATTCAGACTCGGTCTTATCGCTTGGAATGTAAATGTGCCGCTTCTATGCGTTTCGTGCATTGACTCACGCATTTTTATGCCGATAACGTATCAACAGTAAGTTTGTCGGACATTTGTTCAAGCTCAGTCCGATAATTTTCATCACCGTTTCACGGTCGGTACTCATACTTCGGTGACTGTTCTGACAGTCACCGTAAGATCCTCTTTTAACATGAATCGTTGAATGCTGATTAAGAACTCTCAGTACAAGTTAGTGGCGTATTTGCTCAAGTTCATTCTGGCTCAACCCAGTAGTTTTCATCACCGTTTCACGGTCGATACCCATGTCGATCATCGTACACGCGATTTTCAGAATCCCCTGCTTTTCGCCTTTATGCAATCCTTCCTGGAGTCCTTCCTGATGCCCTTCCTGACGTCCCTCCTGACGCCCTTCCTGACGCCCTTCCTGACGCCCTTCAATAAATCCTTGCTGGTGCCCTTTCTGCTCCAGTTTCTGCGCTATTGTCATCAGTACCTCCTCATACTTCGGGGACTGTTCTGCCAGTCGCCGGATAAAACCCTCTGGATCGGCGGTATCTCCCGCCTGTAATAAGTAGTTTAGCACGCTTTTTAACTGCTCATCCGTATAATAATCATACGTCAGCAGCGTAACCAACTCTTGCAGCAGCTCCGCCATATCACGCTGCCGGATATGTTTTTGCACCATTTCCAGTAGCGCGACCCGTTTGTGCGTCAGGATCCTATCATCCGGGATTACCGTCACATCTACCAGTGGGAATGCGCCGGAATAGATTTCCTTCGCCAAGGCCGGAGCATCGAAGCAGTCAAGCCAATTGGTACTCCACGGATACGGCTGTATTTTCCCGTGATAGAACAGCACCGGAATGACCAGCGGCAACTTTTCATGTCCCTGCTCCAAATGCCGTTGCATTGCTGAAACACCGTAGCGCATTAACCGGAATGCTATCATTTTGTCCGGGGAACTTTGGTGCTCTATCACGCAGTACACATAACCGTCACCCTGCGCCGTTTTCAATGAATACAAAATGTCGGAATAATGCGCACGCAGATTGCCTTCAATAAACGACCCTGATTCCAACCGCAGTGTATCCAGATCACAAACTGCCCGTAATGTTGCAGGCAAATGAATCTCCAAAAAGTCTCTGGCGGTATCAATATGACTTAAAAACTTTTTAAAAACAGCGTCATGTGGCGTTGGTGTATTTTTTCTCTTCATCGGTGAATGGTAGCATGCTTTCTTTTATATTGAAGGAATATTAAGCAAAAAACCAAGCGGACTGAGATGTCTTGAATTTTCCTTGACAAAAACGTTGATCGTATCTCAGAGACTTTAATTTTCTTCTTAAGCAAAGTTCAGGTTAAAATAGTAATAAAATGACGCGCTTTCGTTAACTCAAGAATGGGTTCAAGCAAGTCATTAAATTTCAGCAAAAACTTTTCTGACCGCGGCTAAATCTTCTGGCGTATCAACCCCCGCTCCCGGCGCTTTCAGTGCAATACCAACATGGATCTTCTCGCCGTACCAAAGTACCCGCAATTGTTCCAGCATTTCAATTTGCTCTAACGGGCTTGGCTCCCATTGCACATAACGACGGATAAAACCCGCGCGGTAAGCATAAATACCAATATGACGCAGGAAATTATCACCAATCATTTCCCGTGATTGCATAAAACGATCACGTTCCCAGGGGATCGTCGCTCTGGAGAAATAGAGTGCATAACCCTGTTTATCCATCACCACTTTCACCGCATTGGGGTTAAAGGCTTCTTCCGCGTCACGGATTTTCACCGCCAAGGTTGCCATTCCGGCTTGGCAAGCCGCCAGATTCTCTGCGACTTGTTTAATAATCTCTTCAGGAATTAAGGGTTCGTCACCCTGAACATTGACAATAATTTCATCATCGGAGAATTGATATTTTTCAATAACTTCCGCCAACCGCTCAGTACCAGAATGATGATTCTCGTTAGTCAAACAAGCCTCACCACCCGCAGCCACAACCGCATCAGCAACGTCGTGATTATCCGTTGCCACAATAACCCGTTCAGCACCCGAACGCATGGCGCGCTCCATAACCCGCACAATCATTGGCTTACCATGAATATCGGCTAATGGTTTACCGGGTAAACGGGTAGAAGCAAAGCGGGCAGGAATAATAACGGTGAACATGCCTTATTTTCCCTCATCCAGAGGTAACTCACGGGCTTCGTGGTCTAACAGAACGGGAATGCCATCACGCACAGGAAATGCCAGTCGATCCAACTTACAGATAAGTTCAAAATTCTCTTTATCGTAACTGAGCTTGCCGTTACATACAGGGCAAGCAATAATTTCGAGTAAACGGTGATCCATATACATCCTCCAGTTATGGAGCTTTTATTCGATGCGGCCCAGAATAACATAAGCCTGGTGTCACCGTTAACTCTTGTTATTTGATCTTTCGATCCTTTTCCCAATATCATTCACAAAAATCCAGATAGAGGAAATGTGAAGGTTCAGAACCCTCTCAGTAGATGTTATGCTTTTGTCTGAGAACCGATTTAGCTCTCTCTTTAATCATAAAGAGCGACAAATAAAATAATCTAATGAGATGAAGTCTTAAAATGCAATTACATCGGTTGCAGTTAAGCTATAACCGTTGCGAGTAATTGAAAATTCTACATTTTGTCCTTCTGTGAGTGATTTGCTTTTTGTATTAGCAATCGCTTTTCTTCTGACCAATATGTCTTGTCCCCCATCTTGTGGAGAAATAAAACCATATCCTTTATTCTCATCAAACCATTTCACTCTGCCCATCTTTAATTGTAATGTCATGATAAATCCCCCATTTGCTCATCTCACAATAATTTAATTTATTGTTTTTGATGTTTTTTACCCTTGATTAAGTTTTCGAATAGAACCTCGTCTCAGTTTCAATACGTTAAAATACACTTAATTCGAGTAGCACATTTGTTTAAGTAATGAATACAAACAACAAGTATCCTGCCAACATTGCCGATGACTGAACCAAGTTCATACAACGGTTGCTCATCCACAATGCATCGTTTTAATATCATTTAACAATGATAAAAAATCAAATAAATCTGGAATAATTACTGAAATTTTACGAATTGGTCAGAAGAGAACGGCTTGATAAGGAAGCGGATAGAACAGCCTCCTTGCCCGCTATCAGCTCACATTGGGCTGCTTTAGTTCAACTGTGAAATTTACTTAAACTTTTTATTGGCTTCCAATAATGAATCTATTTCATTCAACATTGCCTGCCCTTTTTCCTGTGGTAATTGGGCATCTACCGGTAAATACCACCAATTTGGCCGGGCAAATTTAAAGCACTTAACAGCATCTTTTTCCGTCATCAGTAAATTCTGGTTTGTATCAGCCAGATGACTCAGTTGCTCTTCGGTGTACATTTGATGATCAGCAAATGCATACTCTTTTTGTACATCAGCACCCAACTGTTGCAGAGTAGCAAAGAACCGTGGTGGATGCCCGATTCCTGCCATAGAAACAGCGTGAGGTATGAGATGCACTGCTCGCTTTTCACCGCTAACCATATTCACCGCCAGCCTGCCGGCTAATGTCATTGATAATTCGCCTGATTCAGGAGTACCGCCGTTGGTAATAACGGCATTAACCTTATTCAACCGCCCGGATAACTCACGCATTGGGCCAGCCGGAAGCCACCAACCATTACCAAAACGGCGTACGCCATCAATGACCGCGATTTCAAAATCCCGTTGTAAAGCATAATGCTGTAGACCATCGTCAGTAACGATAATATCTAATGACGTATCTGCCAGTAACGCTTTTACTGCTTCAACCCGTTTTGGCGCAACCGCTACAGGTGCACCAGTACGACGATGGATCAGCACCGGTTCATCACCTGCCTGAGCCGTAGTGATCTTGTCAGTCACCAACAAAGGATAATTTTCTGCTTTACCGCCATAGCCACGGGACACAACACCAACCCGGTAACCTTTTTTCTGCAACTGTTCCACCAGCCAGATAACAACCGGCGTCTTACCATTACCGCCAGCAGTCAGATTACCCACCACCACAATAGGTACAGGCGCTTTCCAGGATTGACTCAACCCCGCTTTATAACTCAATCTCCGTAAGCCACTTATCAGCCCGTAAAGGGCTGAAAAAGGTAATAACAGCAAATAAAGCCATGAACGGCCTGACCATATGCGTTCAATCATTGCCCAAATTGCATCCGATGTAGTTGTGAGTAAACCCCATTGTTCTCCAACAGAGAGAGATGGTTGCCTCGTTCAACAATATGTCCGTCTTCAATAACCAGAATTTCATCCGCTTTTTCAATGGTTGAAAGGCGATGTGCGATAACCAGTGAAGTTCTGTTTTTCTGCAATTCATCTAATGCCGCCTGAATCGCCCGCTCAGATTCAGTATCCAATGCTGAAGTTGCCTCATCAAGAATCAGAATCGGAGAATCACGCAACAAGGCGCGCGCGATAGCAATACGCTGACGCTGACCACCCGAAAGCAGAACACCATTTTCACCGATCATGGTATCCAGACCGTTATCCAACTTCCTGATAAAATCCATTGCATAAGCCATCTCAGCCGCCTTCTCAATCTCTTCGCGGCTGTATTGGTTTTCACTGGCATAAGCAATATTATTCGCTACGGTGTCGTTAAATAAATGGACATTTTGCGATACCAAAGCCACCTGGCTACGCAAAGAGAAAAGCGTATATTCCCGTAAATCATGACCATCAAGCAAAATGTTACCTGCGCTGATATCATAAAAACGGGTCATCAAATTGGCTATTGTGGATTTACCAGACCCCGATCGCCCCACCAACGCGATAGTTTTGCCGGCCGGGATATTCATGGAAACACTTTGTAACGCCGGCAGTTCTTTGGTCGGGTAGCAAAAAGTGACATCACGGAACTCAATATCCCCTTTCGCTTTTTTAAGCTCCAATTTGCCATCGTCTTTTTCCTGTTCCATATCCAGAATAGCAAACAGAGTCTGACAGGCAGCCATACCACGCTGGAATTGCGCGTTAACATTAGTCAAAGATTTCAATGGGCGCATCAGCGCAATCATGGATGAGAATACGACGGTAATTTTACCGGCGGTCAGGGTTTCCATAATATCCGGAAAGCTTGCCGCGTACAGTACGAAAGCCAAAGCAAACGAAGCAATAAGCTGAATAATCGGATCAGAAATTGATGAAGCGGAAACCATCTTCATGCCTTGCTGACGCATACGGTTACTGACTGTATTAAAGCGTTCAGATTCTACTTTCTGCCCGCCGAAAATCAGCACTTCTTTGTGCCCTTTCAGCATCTGCTCCGCACTGGCGGTGACTTGCCCCATGCTGTTCTGCATATTTTTACTGATACTGCGAAACCGCCCCGATACGGCACGAATAACTAATGACACTATCGGCGCAATCACAATCAGGATCATCGATAGCTGCCAGCTATAGTAGAACATCAGGATAAACAGGCCGATGATTGATGCCCCTTCCCTGACCACGGTAATCAGTGCACTGGAAGAGGAGGAGGCCACCTGTTCAGAATCATAAGTAATGCGGGAAAGCAGTGTCCCGGTAGATTGTTGATCAAAGAATGACACCGGCATCCCCATCATATGGCTGAACAGACGACGGCGCATCTGCATAACCACTTTACCGGAGACCCAGGAGATACAGTAACTTGATACAAACCCGGATAGCCCACGCATAATCATCAAAGCAATCACAACCAGTGGCATCCATTTCAGTACATCACTGCTTGCTTTGCCGAAACCTTCATCAAGTAAAGGCTTAAGCAATGAAAGCATTAACGTATCACCGGCAGCATTAAGGATCAGTGCAACCGCAGCAACTATCAGCCCAATCTTAAAAGGAAAAATGATTGGCCATAGTCGGCGAAAGGTCTGCCAGGTAGAAAGGTCTTTATCATTCATTATTGAGTTACCAACACCAAAAGAAATAGCGGGTTATTCTACTCATGATCACCACGAATACCAAACCACTGATGATACCAACGTGACATAATTTGTTGCCTGTAGTCCACAATTTCAACGTAATCGCCATAAAAACAACCCGTTATTTGCCCAGACACCGCGGTAGTACGCCATTCTGCCCCGGCCTTACGATAACGCCGCTGCACCTTGACCGAAGGGAGCCTCCACGGGCTATAGCGTGCAACAGAGGCCAATGCATATTGCGGCGCCACTGTATGAATAAAAGTTGCCGTAGATGATGTGTTACTACCATGATGTGGAACTTGCAATATCGTCGATCTTAAATTCTCTTTTTCTATTCCCAGCAGCTTATATTCCCCCGGCTTTTCCAGATCCCCAGTCAAAAGCAGGCTGTGTTTGCCATCATCTACACGAATGACACAGGATTCATTGTTACCCGCGTGTAATGATCTTGCCGGCGGCCATAATACACGGAAGCTCAACCCTTGCCAGCGCCACTGTTCACCGCGTATACATGGAAGATGTTCACTGTTAATTAAAGGGCTTCTGACAGGAATATCAGGATATTTCCGTTGTAAGAATTCCAGCCCGCCCGTATGGTCAAGGTGATCATGACTGATAATAATCTGCTCCGGCGTTAATCTGTGCCAACGCAAATAAGGAATTATCACCCTCTCGGCCATACTGCCGGTTTCCCAGCGATTACCGGTATCAAAAATCAGCGCCTTGCCCTCTTTTTCAATGATAACAGCCAGCCCATGCCCAACATCCAGCATAGAAAACCGCCATAGATATTCTTCGTTGCGCCTCAGATAACAGAGCATGACCGCTAAAGAAATGCCAATCAGCCATTTGTATGATTGCCACCAGGCGAATCGCCAGATAATGACAATAAACCAGGTAATAAATGTGATTAATAGAGGAAAACGGCCAGTTTCACTCCATGACTGTTGCAAAACTGGCAAAGGGATCAAAGAGAAGGTCACAGAGTAATCGACTAATTGCCATAATAAAGCGTGAATAACAGGGCAAAAAGTGCTTATTAATGCCAGCATAATCAACGGCACAGTCATAAAAGAGATGATTGGCACTGCCCAAAAGTTAGCAAATAAAGCGGCAAAATTAACACCATGAAACAATAATAGCTGGAGGGGAATGAGCATCAGCATCATGCCCATTTGCATATATAACCCACGCAACCATAGCCATTTCCAGCCATAACGAAATGGCTCAGTCAACGGTGCCCAGTAGAACCAGAACATCAACGCCATCACAGCAAAGAAGGAGAGCCAGAAACTATCAGAAAGCACGGTCAGGGGATCAAATAAGAGAATAATTGCGGCTGTCCACAATGCCCACTGCCAAGGGAAACACAGAATATTTCTGTAGCGTAAATAGAGCCAGAGAGTTAAACCAAGTAATGCGCGAATAGCCGGAATTCCCCAACCCGATAGCCAGACATAATTCATTGCCACTATCCAGCCAGTAATTAGTGGGAATTTGTGCCCTATCCAGCGTACAGGAAAGAAAAGTTGCAATACCCTTGCCATTCCCCAACCAAACATGCTGGCAATGGTAATATGCAACCCGGAAATTGCCATAAGGTGAGCGGTACCTGTCTGTTGTAATAATAAGTTATCCTCCTTACTTAGCCATTGACGCTCACCGAATGCTAATGCCATTGCAATGCCACTGTGTTTTAACTCACGCATGGCCGGAGCAATCTTACTGACCAGTTGCTGGCGTAAGTTACATTTATCGTCAATTAATTCAGCGTGAATGACTTTTCCGGTTAAAGGTTGACGGATAGCTAATGCCCTGCGCTGGCTATCATAACCGGCTTGATTTAGCTGACTATGAACTGGCCGTAATTTCATTTTTAGCTGCCATTTTTGACCGGCACACAGAGAGTTAAGTGGAATATTCCAATAGGCAGAGATATACAGTGGCGGGAAAATAATTTTATTTTCATCTGCAATAATACGCAGAAGAACCCTGTTTTTTCCTTCAATGACTTCATCACCTAATGACAAGCTCTCAACAATTCCCTGCGATAAGTGCTCTTTCTCACTAAGATAGATTATCTGTTCGAGCAGATGATTTCCCTGCCAGCATCCGATAAGAAATGCCAGCAACGAAATTGATACCATCCGGCAAAGATAGGATGGCAAAAACAAACAAAATAAAGCCAATAATATCAATGCAATAATCTGCTGTTTTTGCGGTAATTCAGGCAGAAAAAGCAAGGGTATAATACCGGCAATAATGGCTACCGCAGCCTGATTCACACTGATTACCGGAACAGGCTGTTTCCAGTTTGTCGTTATCCTGTTTATCAAGAGTGAAAGCCACATCCTTATTTACCCTATCCTTACCCTTTTATTTTACTCAACAAAGTATTTCTTATTATTTAAAAGGCTGCCAGAGGTATCAGAAGAATTATCAAACACCTTCGCAGATTAATTTTAGGTTAATAATAATTTCATATAAAAACGTGAGCAGCTTCGCAAACAGTCAGGAACTGTAATATTATTTTTCCTCTTTATATTCAGCACAGATATAGAATAAAATACATTGCGAATTCATACTCGCACTATAGACACAAACGCGCAACCCAAGCTATCAAGAAGTTATATTATCTATTTACTATTACCATTAAATCTATTGTTTTTGAAATCATTAGTAAAGGCTGTAAAATAAAAAATCATTACCACCAGGTATTATCTCTATTATTGAACACTAATTTGGCAAAGTTACAAAAATCACTATCTGATTTTTGTGATTAATATCGCATTGATTAAACATGAATAAGATTAGATTACTCTTTATACTCTATTTTTATGTGAAAAATCATCAGAAATCATGTTAAATACAAACAAGGTGGTTTTTATGAAAAATGAAATAATTTTATCTGACTCTTTACAAGAGAATGATCTCACTAGACTATTTAATGATGAAGCGTTAGCAATTCATGTAAAAAAATATGTCGATAGTCATATTTCAGACAAACTCTCAGATTTTTTCCTCACTCATGAGAATCTAGAACTTCACGCTCATGATTTAAAAAAAGGAGACAAAACTATTTTTGTGGATTATGGCGTTGATAGAGTTGGTATATCCTACAACACGACCTTTGGAAAATCCAAAGATAGCGATAGTTATAAAAAATATTTTGAGAACGCGTTATCCGCAATAAGAAATGTCAGAAATTTCTGTGCCCCAATGTTAGCCCCTTTCGATAAATTGCGTTTAGAGTTGGATGAAGTCTGGTCCCCGGGCGCCAGTATTGCAAACTTTGAAGGTAAAAAGATGCACGTTGGCATCGCCAGGGTGATGAAAAGGCCCGAACTCTCTTTCATGGTTGAAAAACAACCTCATTTTGATGGGCTTCAACAGCAATCTGTTAATTTGTTAGGGCAATTCTCGGTAAATATATATATAAAAATGCCGGTAAATGGAGGAGAGCTAGAACTGTGGGATGTCCCTGCAATTCCTATCACCGAGTTAATCGAAGATAATGCAGAAAATGATTGGCGAGGCACTCTTCCGCCTTCCATCCTTATTAAACCAGAACAAGGAGATTTGATCATAATAAATACCAGGAAGCCCCATGCCATTCGCAGTTTTTCCGATGGGTGTAGAATATCATTACAAAGCTTCATTGGATTATCACTAAATAAACATCTCATGCTATGGAATTAATTATATGGTTGATGTAATGAGTACATTAGGAACGTTTTTTCTTTTAGGATTGGGAGCTGCAGCTCCCGTTGGCCCTATAAATATAGAGATTATGCGCAGACACTTAAATATCAGTTGTCTTCACGCTGTGGTTTTCGGTTTAGGGGCTTGCTTTGCCGATATAATTTATTTATTACTTTTAGGTGCCGGGGTATTACAATTATTCTCTAATACTATTTTCATGCCTATTCTGGGTTTTTTAGGTGCGTTAATTGTCATTTGGTTTGGTATTACCAGTTTTCTAAATAAGAAAAACGAAGAAAACAGAAGTATCATACGAAAGCCCTATCACAGACAATTTTTTGATGGTGTATTTTTAACACTATTAAATCCATACAATGTTATTTTCTGGTTGTCTGTCAGTGCGCAACTCAACAATATTACATCAGGTAAATATAGTTTAGCTATTGGTGCATCAGGGACAATTATTGGTGTTATATTTTGGGTGGCATTGATTAATGCTGTTATATTTTTCTCCAGGAAAATGCTCAGTCATCGTGTTATTAAATTTATTAATTATACCAGTGGAGTCATTTTGATTATGCTTGGAATCTATTTCTTTTCATACTCAATAACATTATTCAATCTGCATTTTTCTTAAGCAGGAAACTGACGCCTGAGGAATGAATAAATTCTTGGCCAAACTAAAGTCATGGATACCCTCAGGCATAATTAAAAATTTCTTTACCTGTACTTAGAAAAAGATAAAATTAAAATAATCACGATAGTCTCATCACTTATCGTTGATCAAAAGAGAGAAAAATTCATTATGAAATATAATATCAGGTCATTTATGAACAATTAAAGTTAATGTTATCTCAATCAGTATATTATTTTCTCAAAAAAAATGATAAGAAAATCCTTTCGTTATCATTATTCATACTCAAGATATACCCTACAGTGAAAAAAACATGCTAAATGGTCGCCTTTATTTATATAACCCCAGCTCTTGATTAAACCAATTCATCTACGATTTTGTTTTTCAAACTGTTCGCAAATGAATTGGCTTTCAAAAAGAACCGCCCCTCTATTATTGACTACCAACGCACTTCTGATGTGGATAAAAACATTACAGAATCAACATGCTCAAACAGGTCATAATCAACCTGCATACTGGTTGGTATCCGAAAATCCAGTAGCGTATACAGTTCTGTCCAGCCAACATCTTTCTTGAGAAATTTTCGCGGCGGAAGAGCCTTTTCAGGCTTACCAAACTGCTCGTGAACCCATTTCCTAGACATTAAGGACTTCAAAGGAGAAGGTAATTCATTAGGGAATTGGTATGAGGGTCTCTTCTGATCAAGCAGAAAAAGCTCTACAACAAATAAAACCTTACCATCCCTTTTAAAAGCTAAATGCATACCCTCTTTAGCCATATTTAAAGTAATATCTGGATCTCCAGGGTATCCTGTTGGTTTCGTTTTATAAGGGATTAATCCTTCATTAAAAATTTCCTGATAAGACTTCCCCAGACTGTTTATTAATGCCTCTACGTTGACTGTCATTTATATAGCCTCTGTTCTTCATTAAGTTCGTGCATTTTTTCCCGAGCATTTTTAAGTTGCGCTTCTGATGCACCATAATCCTTTCATGCTGGAGTTATTGCATCAAAGTCTCTATCAAGAGCCGCCCGTAAATCCCTTGAGTCCTGCTCTATTTGATATGGAGTATTTCTCCCTCCATACGTAGCACTGAGTTTTTGATGTACTTCTGCCGGAATAATAATGGTAGCAGTATCCTTAGTTGCTTCATTTAATTCAGCAGGTGATACATTTGGATATAACTTTTTCAATTTAGCTCGAACCGCAGCAGCCGAAGGCATATGGTCAGCATGTGTTCCATTCCTCAGTCGTCCCGCAAAGTTTCTGTACAGATCTACCTCAAACAGTTTCACCGGCGGTTTACTCAAATACACATACACCGGCGGCATATTCGGGATCGGGAGGATCAGAATATAATCGCGGAAATCCTTTTCTTCCGGCATCGGCAACGATTCAATATCGCTGCCTACTTTTTCCGGGATTGGCAATACGGTGATTTGCAACGGAATAAACGGCCGTTCTTCATTCCCGGTATGAGTTGGAACCTGAAACTCCTGTTCGTTCGGTGTCCATAAAATCGTCGGCCTGTGCTCTCCCGGCTCCCAGAATTCATAATTACCCGTGGTCCGATTCAGTGTCATCATATGAACCGACACTTTATCCAGACCACTTTCCGGGCCGACGTGATACCCCTGAACTGTCATCCTGCCGATTTTTTCATCTCTGATCCAGCGGAAACGCACACGCGTCGGGGCTTTGCCAAACTGTTCAGCAATTTCACTCAGGCGATAGCGGTTTAAGTAGTCCTCTTCGCCTTCATTCAGCTTCGGTGAATAAAACAATCCCATTAACCCGACCGTCAACGGATTTGGGGCAGCCAGCCAACGCCCGGAGCTGGCAGCGCCACCGCCAATGTAACGCATCACCAGCGCTTCCCCATCCGCTACCGCGCTGCGGGTGGTGGCCGCCACTGCCGTAGCCGCCTCTTCAACCTTCTCCTTTCCACCGCCAAACCACCGTTTATACCACGGTAATTTTTTATCCTGCGGCTTATCCGGTTCAGGCGGGTGTTTTTTGCCCTGAGGAGGCGGTTCAGGCTTTTGCGCCGCTACCGGAGCGGGAGATGACGGCACCTGATATATCCCCATTCTGCCAAAGTTATTCGCGGGTTCAGCTTCGGTTCCCGCATCCGTACAGCCTTTGCCCCGCTGGCAGGATTTCGTAAACACCGGTATCGGCGGTGGGGGAGCCTGCGTCACAGACGGTGGACCGGGCTGAACGCTTCCCGCAGCCTTCACAGGCGAAGAGACAGTCTGCGCTGCCATATTAGTGGGAGCAACAACCCGGTCAGCAGGCTCTTCCTGCTTCTCATAGCTGTCCATCACGGAATTAATCAGCTGGGCCCGACAGGGGCAGGTGCTGACACTATCTAATGTGCCCGCCAATCGTCGTCCCATGCTAAACATACTGGGTACACCCCCGGCAATTATGTAAGTACCGGAATGTTTACCACAGGTGACATGATCCCCTTCACGCGCGGTTGCCCGCCCGTTAAATGTGATGGTCTGGTCACCGGTGATAATGACTCCACCACAGGTCGTTTTATCACCAACGAGCAGATAATAGCCCTTTGCCATCCTATTCGCCTCTCCATTGGTTTACCACATGAAGAGTGTTCCTAACTGAAATTATCATCATATTCTTACCACTTATAGGCTAATAGATGATCAATACTGCAATAGATTTCACTTAGAAAGATATAGGAATATTCCGAAAATTATAGAAATGAGGTTGATTGATTCTGGTAATTCATCATATCTCGTAACAATTTGGATACAATTTTTCAGCAAAGGCGGGAATCACAAATGAATTTAAAATCAATGGCAACATCGGTTTTATGTACCAAATGATTTTTTGGGGAAATCATGTCAGATTGACAAGATTATGGAGGCAGGTTTTCTTAACATAATAATCAGCTCTTTTTGTATGAGCCTTATTAGAATCAAAACGCTGACCAAAAGGTCAACACTTTGTTATTAATCTAAAACAGCACCCAAAGGTGCTGTTTAGAATAAGCAATAACTTGTTATCTTCAAACTTAATCGTAGATATTCACGCGATCACGTAACTCTTTGCCAGGTTTAAAGTGGGGAACGTATTTACCTTCCAGTTCCACTTTATCACCCGTTTTAGGGTTACGACCTACGCGCGCGGCACGGTAGTGAAGAGAAAAACTGCCGAATCCGCGCACCTCTATACGCTCACCATCTGCCAATGTTATTGCCATATGGTCGAGCATTTCTTTCACTGCATCTTCAACGGTTTTGGCCGAAATATGAGATTGCTGGCCAGCAAGTCTTTCGATTAATTCAGACTTGGTCATTAGTACCTCCCTAAACTACCGTACTTGGATAACACGAACGTGTGATGTGTTATCCACCGTTATTAACTTTAATTACTCGCCTTTAGCTGCTTTGAAAGCTTCAGCCATTGCGTTGTTAGCAAAGTTTGTGTCTTCTTGTTTGTTCACAGAAGCGATAGCGTCTTTTTCATCAGCTTCGTCTTTAGCGCGAACAGACAGGTTGATTACACGGTTTTTGCGATCAACACCAGTATATTTAGCTTCAACTGCATCGCCAACGTTCAGAACCAGAGTCGCATCTTCAACACGGTCACGAGAAGCTTCTGATGCACGCAGGTAACCTTCAACGCCGTCAGCCAGTTCTACGGTAGCGCCTTTAGCATCAACTGCGGTGACTTTACCATTAACAATAGCACCCTTCTTGTTTACAGACAGGTAGTTATTGAATGGATCTTCCGCCAGTTGCTTGATGCCCAGGGAGATACGCTCACGCTCTGCGTCAACTTGCAGTACAACTGCGGCAATTTCGTCGCCTTTTTTGTATTCACGAACGGCTTCTTCTCCGGTAACGTTCCAGGAAATGTCAGACAGGTGAACCAAGCCGTCGATGCCGCCATCCAGACCAATGAAGATACCGAAGTCAGTGATAGACTTGATTTTACCTTCAACACGGTCATTTTTGTTGTGAGTTTCAGCAAACAGCTGCCATGGGTTAGCTTTACACTGTTTCAGGCCCAAGGAGATACGACGGCGTTCTTCGTCGATATCCAGAACCATAACTTCCACAACGTCACCAACATTAACAACTTTGGATGGGTGGATGTTTTTGTTGGTCCAGTCCATTTCTGAAACGTGTACCAGACCTTCAACGCCTTCTTCGATTTCTACGAAGCAGCCGTAATCAGTCAAGTTAGTCACGCGGCCAGTCAGTTTAGTCCCTTCTGGGTAACGCTTAGCAATTGCCACCCATGGATCTTCGCCCAGTTGTTTCAGGCCCAGAGATACGCGGGTACGCTCACGGTCGAATTTCAGTACTTTTACTGCGATTTCATCGCCCACATTGACGATTTCACTTGGATGTTTAACACGTTTCCAAGCCATATCAGTAATGTGCAGCAAGCCATCAACGCCGCCCAGATCAACAAATGCACCGTAGTCAGTCAGGTTCTTAACGATACCTTTAACTTCCATACCTTCTTGCAGGTTTTCCAGCAGTTGATCACGTTCTGCGCTGTTTTCAGATTCGATAACAGCACGACGGGAAACAACTACGTTGTTGCGTTTCTGATCCAGTTTGATGACTTTAAACTCAAGCTCTTTACCTTCCAGGTGAGTCGTATCACGAACTGGACGAACATCAACCAGAGAACCAGGCAGGAATGCACGGATACCGTTCAGTTCGACAGTAAAGCCGCCCTTCACTTTGCCGTTGATGATGCCGGTAACAGTTTCTGCTTCTTCGTAAGCTTTTTCCAGCATCAGCCACGCTTCATGGCGTTTTGCTTTCTCACGGGACAGAACAGTTTCACCGAAACCATCTTCAACAGCGTCTAGCGCAACATCAATTTCATCACCGACCTGGATTTCCAGCTCACCCTGAACATTTTTGAACTGTTCTACAGGAATAGCAGATTCTGATTTCAGACCTGCGTCAACTAATACAACGTCTTTATCGATAGCAACAACGATGCCGCGAACGATAGCACCTGGACGAGTTTCAATAGATAGCAGGGATTCTTCAAAGAGTTGAGCAAAAGATTCTGTCATGTTAATGATCTTCAAGATTTCAATTTAACGTCCACTTAGCTTCCCGCCGAATGGGGTTGTTTTACATGCCCTGTCACTATTCCCTGTGACAAGGTTGTTTGGTTTGTGGGAAAATTTTTTAGCCCACGTACCTAATTTTCAGTACATCACCATCAATTATAAGCTAAAAACTTAAAATTGCTTAGGTAATGAAAGTGTTTTTTTCACATAATTTAGCGCTTTATCGATAACTTCTTCGATAGACATACTGGTTGAATCCAATATTAATGCGTCTTCAGCGGGCGCTAACGGCGCAACTGTCCGGTTACGGTCGCGATAATCGCGTTCCTGTATCTCGGATAAAAGACGTTCAAAGTTAACACTAAAGCCTTTTTCCTGCAACTGTAGCATACGTCTGCGCGCACGTTCTTCTGCGCTGGCATCAAGGAATATTTTCACCGGTGCATCAGAAAACACCACCGTTCCCATATCCCGACCATCAGCAATCAAACCCGGAGCAATGCGAAAAGCACGTTGACGCCGTAACAACGCCTCACGAACCCGAGGGAAAGCAGCTGCCTGTGAAGCGGTATTTCCCACCGTTTCGGTACGGATTTCATTGCTGACATCTTCCCCTTCAAGTATCACACTTAGCGTCCCTTTTTCCGGGACAAAACGGACATCAAGATTAGCCGCCAAAGGAACTAACGCGTCTTCGGACCGGATATCCACCTGATGATGAATCGCCGCCAGCGCCAATACCCGATAAATAGCACCTGAATCAAGCAGTTGCCAGCCTAAAGCTTCCGCCAATGCCTGACATAAAGTGCCTTTACCCGCGCCACTTGGCCCATCAACAGTTACTACTGGGGCTATCGCCACCATTATTGTTCTCCTTTCGCATGGCGAATTCATTCTTCGCCGGATGCTGAATATTTACTCAATAAAACAATCAATATCTGTAGTTTATTATACGCCCTCAAAAGGGAAGAGGAATAAGCGGATTCTACGGTAAGTAGGTTTTGATCAAAGAAATACGCTTTATTGAGTCATAATCGTCGCCAGTTATGACTTCCGCTGGCTTAATCTTTCCAATTGATTGAAATAGTCCGGGAAGGTTTTTGCTGTACAACCCGGATCGAGGATAGCAACCGGTGTATCAGACAGGGCCACCAGCGAGAAGCACATTGCCATCCGGTGATCATTATAGGTGCCAATTTCAGCCGGCAGTAACCTTTGTGGCGGTGTAATCCGGATATAATCTTCCCCTTCTTCCACTTCCGCGCCCACTTTACGCAATTCTGTTGCCATTGCATGGAGCCGGTCTGTCTCTTTTACCCGCCAGTTGTATATATTACGAATAACGGTCTCCCCTTCCGCAAACAGCGCGGTCGTGGCGATTGTCATCGCGGCATCAGGGATCGCATTCATATCCATATCAATGCCAGTCAGGGTGCCACGTTCACATTCAACGAAGTCATCACCCCAGCGAATTTTCGCCCCCATTTTTTCCAGGACATTGGCAAATTTGGTATCCCCTTGAAGGCTGTTTTTACCAATCCCAGTCACACGCACACTGCCACCTTTGATTGCCGCCGCCGCCAGAAAATAGGAAGCAGAAGACGCATCACCTTCAACCAGATAGTGACCCGGAGAGTGGTATTGCTGCCAGCCTTTAATATGGAAAACCTGATATTGATCGTGACTTATGGTAATTCCGAAACTTTTCATTAGTGCCAGAGTGATATCAATATAAGGTTTAGAAACCAATTCACCCTGAATATGAATCTCAGAATCCTTTTCTGCCAATGGCGCGGTCATTAGCAACGCAGTCAGAAACTGACTGGAAACACAGCCATCTACGGTCACTTTACCGCCAACAAAACCACCTTTAATGTGTAACGGCGGATAATTTTCCTGCTCCAGATACTCAATTTCCGCCCCCCCCTGACGCAAAGCATCCACAAGATGACCAATCGGGCGCTCTTTCATCCGGGGTTCGCCAGTGAGAATGACGTCATTTTTACCAAGACATAAAGCAGCAGCTAATGGGCGCATTGCCGTGCCCGCATTACCAAGAAACAGTTCCACCGGCCCTTTACTGGTAATCACCCCACCCATACCGTCAACTTCACAACAGGTACGATCATCAGACAGACGGTAGCTGACCCCCAATGCCGTCAAGGCATTGAGCATATGGCGGATATCATCACTATCCAGCAAGTTAGTCAGACAGGTTGTGCCTTTGGCGAAAGCCGCCAGTAATAATGCGCGATTGGAAACACTTTTTGACCCTGGCAGGTTAATGGTTCCATTAATAGAGGAAATAGGTTGCAGTGTCAGGGATTGCATAAATAACAGGATCTCCGATTCTCAATGAAATTATTTTAAGTATAAGTGAGATATTTTTACGTTTGAGGAAATATTTCCTTAACCCTGAATATTCCGGGAACGTTTGTTCCCGGTCATGGTTGGCAAGTTAGCCGTTACGGCGTTCAAAATCAGCCATAAAATCAACCAAAGCCTGAACGCCTTCTATCGGCATAGCATTATAAATAGAAGCACGCATACCGCCGGAAACACGGTGTCCTTTCAGTGCCTGTAATCCCTGAGCCTCTGCTTCTGCCAGAAATTTCCTGTCCAGTGAAGCATCTGCCATCTGAAACGGTACATTCATCAGGGAACGATTTTCAGGAGCAATCTGGTTGCGGTAGAAATCACTGTTATCAATGGCATGATAAAGCAGCCCGGCTTTGGCCTGATTACGTTTTGCCATCTCTTGTACCCCGCCTTGCCCTTTCAGCCACTTGAAGACCAAGCCGGAGAGATACCAGGCAAAAGTTGGCGGTGTGTTGAACATGGAATCATACTCCGCCAGAACGGTATAATCAAAAATCGACGGTGTTTCTTTACGGGCTTTACCTAATAAATCTTCACGAACAATAACCAGTGTGAGCCCCGCCGGACCAATATTTTTCTGCGCTCCGGCATAAATCATACCATAACGGCTGATATCCAACGGCCCGGAAAGAATAGAGGAAGAGTAATCCGCAATAATAACTTTATTATCATCAAAATCTGGATTTTCATGAATGGCGATACCATCAATGGTTTCATTCGGGCAATAATGGACATAAGCCGCATCATTGCTTAATGACCATTCACTCATTGGCTTAACGCCTTTCAAGCCATTAATTTCGGTTTTGATATTAATCACATTCGGCGTGCAATATCTTTCTACTTCTTTGACTGCACATTCAGCCCAGTAACCGCCATCAATATAATCGGCTTTAACATTATCACCCAAAAAGTTCATTGGGATAGCCGCAAATTGACCGCGGGCACCACCGTGGCAAAACAATACCTTATAATTTTCAGGTACTGACAATAAATCCCGCAGATCCTGTTCTGCTTCCTTTGCTACAGCAATGAATTCCTTACTGCGGTGACTGATTTCCATAATCGAAGTCCCGATACCATGCCAGTTACAGAGTTCCTGTTCTGCTCTGCGCAATACTTCAATCGGTAACATTGCCGGGCCTGCACTGAAATTATATACCTGACTCATTTACTTCACTCCATCTGACGAAATGATAATAATAACAATAAGAATCTGATATATCGGTTGTATCATTCCCCTTTCATTGCTGCAATGGTTATTCAAACGTTGAGCAAAACTATCGCAAAAATAGCCAATAAACTTGTTCATTCAACAACAGGTGGATTTCTTATTTTTTTCTCTTTTTATTTACGGTCATCAGCGGCAAGAACAATGTGAATGGCGAATCGGGTAAGGCAATAAATCTGATCGTAATAGCACGCTTAAGCGCCGGGGTAGGTTCCGTTGGATTCAGTAACGCTTGCGCAAAACATTCCTGATCAACCAGAGACAAACTTTCCGTATAAATAATACCTTAGCCACTTCTTGAGCAGAATGCTACTTTCAACTTCTGGTTTTTACTAGCATTCCCTTGCCTGATGCAAACCGGGTTGCATTTGACATCCCCACACTCCAAATATTAAAAGGCCTTAACTACGTTGAGAGGGCAATTCCAGCATGTTTCCTGCCCAGTGTGCTTTCAGTTTGTCTTTAGTAATCTGCAATCGTTGTTCTTCAATTAGCTGCCGCTGTTGGCTGGATACCTCACCCACATTATGAGTAAACGCTTGCGCCAACTCCGCATCAGGCGACATCGGGATCGGCTCACCTGTGAGTAAATTCCGCGCGCTTACTTTCCACTTGGCCACAGATTCTTTGTCTATCGCCCCCGACAACGCGTTGTCAATCTTTTGCTGTTTAATACTAAATAAAACACTGCCAGCCGGGTTCACTGCCCCCACCACATTGCCAGCCACGGTCAACACGGATAGGAGTTTGTTGCATTTCTTACCGAAATAAATCACCCGGTAACGAAAATAACCGCCCAGCGGCTCACGAGATCCCAACTCCTCATACATAAACCAAGCACGGGAATCATGCACCTGATCGTCATACAGCGCCCGCAGCAGTCCTTCCGGTGAATTTTGATAACCGGAGTTACCTACCGGAGGAAAAAGCCGTTTCACCAATACATCTCCAGCAGTTATCATCCGCCAATATTCCTGGATTTCATCATGACTACTCATCAGGTAAACAGCGTTGTACGGGATGATATTCAGGGTCAACTGCCATGACTGGTAATACTTCCACCATCCTTCCCGATAATCACGACCAAATTCCTCGGCAGCTTCTTTCAACTGTTTTTGGGACGATTCCGGGTCAAAGTCTGGGACGCCCGGAACTGGCACCGGTGGCTCTCCTCTCATGCTATTGATAACAAAAACCTTCCATTGTGCTTTCCGCTGCGCCAATACAGCATCCTGCTTTTCTTGCCGCGCTTTTTTACTCTGCTCATAATGAGCTTTATCCGAATCACGGTTGGGAGCATTTATAAAAAATGGCGTGTTTTTCAGCGTGCCGCCAGCATAACGGTTAATACGCCAAGCGGTCAGCCAATCCATCTGGATCTCCATCGCCTGTTCCAGTGTCACTGATGCCCGTACCGGTTCAAAACGAACCGCCTCTTCGGCAGACAATGGCTGTTCCGGCATATTAAGCCCCAAAGTGACTTTACGCCAAGCATTGAAGCGGCCGATTAATGGCGGAGCAACTTCAAATTCATCCAGCAACTCCGGAGATAAAGCACGCCAGATATCCTCTTTTAAATTTTGCGGAAGAGATATAGCATCGACTTTCAAAGGTGCTCCAATCTCAAACGCCGCCGCATACATTTCATGCAAGGAAATCTGTGATAACAAAAGATTATCCCCTTTTCCTCTCGCCTTACCCTGATCTCCCGGTGGATAACCTCCCCCTAAATCAGAATGCACACCGGGATAAATCACTTCCGTGCTGCCTTTCGGGTAAGTGCCGTCTGAACGACGAATGGAATCCATTGGAAAACACAGGCGCTGTTCATGAGTGGAAACCAGATGCACACAGCGTTTCACCAGTCCACCATAGGTTGCCTCCGACGGCAATTCCTGCGTACCATCGGCCCAAGCCATATGACCTTCGGAGACCGGGACAATATGCGCCACCCCAACCGACGCTACGGTGTCAAACAACCCAAGAAACTCCACGCTGATGGTCAGATTACAATCAGGATCGGTTTCATCTCTACGTTGCAAACACTGAGCAGGTTTCTGGTTCTCCTCTTTTGGCGGCGGCAACAATTCGGCCAGCCAGTTAACAAACGTCCGCGCCTCCGCTGCACCACGGGAAAAACCATACACATATAGCTTCATCCCGAGTAACTTACACTTACCTCTCCCCGATTGGCCGCGTGCAACTTTCAGTTCACGTTTTAAACGGGCAAATTGCTGATAAAACTCCTCATAGCGATTATGCGCACCACCCATGCCCAAGGTGTACCATGAGGTTGCCATTGCTTTAAGGGATTTTTGGCTTTCTGAGTTTGTCATCCATTTCTGCGTCAGGCTAAAACGGAGTACATCAATTAATCGCAACAACGCCCAGTTGATCCGGTCCTCACCTCGCTCACCAGCAGCCAGCCCCAGTGTGCTGTAATCCAAATCATCAATCTCCGGGAAAGGAGTTCCTACCCCGGGGATATAATACTTAAAGTACTTTCCTCCAGTACTTTCAACATCATCCAACAACGGCTTACCTGATGCACCACCTGCATAACCCGCCCCAATCGTCGCCTGAAAAAGACGGACAATATTGGTCGGATGGTTAGGAACAGCCTGATAAAGGTCGTTATACAAATTATTGCCAGTTCCATCAAAAAACAGGCTGACATGCAAAGTTTTACAGCAGGGAGGCACCACCCGGCTATTAGCCGCCAAGCAGAGTTCCTGATGATAAGCTCTTTCTTGGCTAATTTGTTGGCGGCAGTTTCGCCCAACCAGATAACCCTGAGCAGGCAACCGCCCATCGGCTGGAAAAGGTGCTGGCAACCAGACCGTATCTTTATGGTCTATTTCGGACATACTTGAGGTTCCTTCATTTTCAGAGGTTCTTTAATCGGGTAGTTAGGACTACCATAGGCGTAACAAGAGGTCGTGACCTTAATCTGATCACAAGGTAAGAAGTGCACGGTTATTCCACAGGTGTCCCCACCACTCTGGTAGTAAGGTACGGTGACTACCTTGCTATGCTGACGTTTCTGGGCATTGATTTTTTCTTTCCATGCCAAATATTCATCCCATTTGCCGAAACCGGGAAACCCTTCTGTCGTTCCTACCCCGGTTTCCCAATCTACCTTGACCGTCATCCCGGACCGCCACTTCTCCGGCGCCACATAGCAGCAGCCACCGCCGCCCCCCTGATATGGCCCGATAATGTCGATGCCGGGCCAACCATCCACACTGAACCGATTAATCGCCCACTTGGTATGATTAATCGCCATAATGACTCCCGCCTGTGCCGAAAACTGGCTACAGGCAGTTAATAGCAGGCATAAGACCACCAGCCTGCACGATTGTTTTTTCATCTTAAGCACCTTCACTCTTGCGATAATCTGGATTTAAGACGGGCGAGTACAAAGGATTCTCTATCATCATCCAGCAAGATATGAGCATCCGAGGCTTCTAACATCAAGACGTAGCAGTTGCTGAACAGTTGCTCAAGGGTAGCTCCTGGGTATTCATTTCTATTCAGTCCCAATACAAGAAGATGCGCATCAGAGACACACGAGAGGCGTTCCAGTTGCTTATCCGTGAGATTAATTTTCTCGATAATGCCATGAGCCGATTCTGGATCTCCCTTCCCCAAAATAGAGCGCAGAACCCCGTCACGATCAAGCCAGCTCCAAAACAAGGCAGGCCGGAGGAATTTTTGTTGCTGTTCTTCATCCAATACATGAGAAAGCAGCACTGGAAAAATGTGTGGGTTAAAAAAGCGTAAAATCCCCGCTTTTCCTGAATATGTCGCATCCACACACTGAATTAAATATCGAGACAAATGCTCAAATGACCATAGCGAACAGAAAACCAACAGTAGTGATTGTCCACCGAAGTGCAAAATAACTTCCTGCATCCATAGTCGCTGGTCAGGTTGAGTTAAATCAATCCGCATCAATATCGGGGCGGCATCTGCCGCCATTTCTTCTGGCAACCCTCGAAATAATGAACACCATTCAAACTCTGACTGAAAACTTTGCAATGCCGGAATGAGGGGTAATTTAGTACCTGATTGATCCACAATCACATCGAGGTAAGGGCGATTAGTGGCTTTGACAGACGTTTCAAGTGATGTGAGCCAATCGGTTATTTGAACGTTATTCATCGATTATTTCCTCTTAATATAAATCCTTGCACCATTTCCCATGCTCTTTTCAAACACTTTTACCTATTGATTCAGGCAGATCAGACAAAGGAGAATCCTGCTCAGCCAATTGCCGTTTTTCTAATAGCCTCTAGGTATCCGAAAAAATCATTTACGTGAAAAAAAGTCTCTGAGTCATTCTTTCAGATATTCACGTTATTCCTAATCTTCTATTACAAGGCTTATGATATTAGGAACTTTCAAACATAATGATGTGCCTTTGTTATTTCATCGACTGCTATTTCGGTTGTATATCTCCTTCATTCAACACCTCTTTTATTATCGCTACTGTTCCTAACGTGTTTCCATCAGTTAATGCGAATGATAATAGATTCAATTACGCCGAAGAGAATATGCCATCTCATGCCCTATTACTGATAAATTCATCATTACCCACAGTGGTTACAATTTAGGAATAGATCACAAATGTCGAAAAAAAATAGAACAGGCATAACCTTTTATCAATGTCTTTACCTATGATCAATAAAAAAATCATTCACCACAACAATAACAAACTTAAACAATAAGAATATTGCCAGACATATTTTTCAAAACCTGAATACTTCTTAAAATAATATCAACACTCAAAATTGAATAAAGTTTTGTAAAGTAAAGTATATATACTCTGGTTAAAAAGGATTTTCAGATATAAGCAAATAAGAAAACTTTTCGAAGAGAGGGAGTAAAAATCCCCCTTCATAGAAGGCTGTCTCTTATACAGAAGTCCTTCACTTAATGTGAAGGATTTTTTGAACGTGCGCCGAGCATGGCGCGTAGCGCTGCGAGGCGCTGTCTGTTAACTGTGGTGGCTAACAGACGACTTGGAGGTGAAAGTCCTCTACACACCCGGCAAGGGGAAGTGTTAGCGGAACGGCAAGGGTGTTGATCGTGAGATGAAATCTGAAGGAAGCCGAAAGCAAAATGCTGGCCTGACGAACAGGAAAGCGGTTTAGGCGGCGCAGCGGGGTAAGACGGTGTATATCGTCAAAGCCCAATACTTGCACAGAACGCTGTGACGTAGAGCCGACAGGCATAAGCAGGAAGGTCGCGCGAATTACCTCGGGAGCTCTGCCTTCTTGCCAGCGTGCTACTGACATCAAGAGGTGTCGGGATGAGGGGGCAGAAGTCAGCCGACGCCATAGTAGTGCCGCAAACCGGTAGCATGAAGGGCTGAACATGATTAACCGCAATTAGGACACGGATACTCGATGTGGATTAATGACGCACAAGTGCAAGACATTGCAGCCATAGGTGGAAACAGCGGACGGCACCGGCCTATTTGACGCGCTGGCACGATATACCGGCGGTGTTCGTTCGTTAGGCTGCACGCTGTTTTCCTACCGGCTATGCGGTTGCGTAATCGGATGGTTAATGGTGTTGCGGAATATACCATTTATGGTATAGTGAATTTACGCCATACCAGAAAAGGTATAATCAGGATGGGGCAACAAGGTGAAAAGCCGCTAGTGTGGATTGGCAGCAGCAAGAAAGATTTGCTGGATTTGCCGAAGGACGTGCAGCGCTTCTTTGGCTTTGCACTGGACTTCGCGCAGCGTGGCGAAAAGCATGATGCGGT
The DNA here is from genome assembly GCF_042879395.1 of Photorhabdus sp. RM322S. Lineage (NCBI taxonomy): Bacteria > Pseudomonadati > Pseudomonadota > Gammaproteobacteria > Enterobacterales > Morganellaceae > Photorhabdus > Photorhabdus sp. RM322S. The sequence goes on along the minus strand of NZ_JBHFKW010000027.1, from coordinate 23,661 downwards.
GAAGGTAATGAAAGGGTTTGGCGGCGCCGGCGTTCTTGAAGTGGTCGAGGATGATATAGGCGGTACCTACCGGGCCGTGTACACGGTGAAATTTGACGAGGCAGTCTTTGTGCTGCATGCGTTCCAAAAGAAGAGTAAACACGGCATAGCGACGCCGAAAGAAGATATGGACATCATCCGCAATCGACTGAAAGTGGCCGCTGTGATGGCCCAGGAGATGAAAAATGAAAGAGAAAACCATTAATGGCGTAGCGGTTGAAATAAGCTCCGGTAACGTGTTTGCCGATCTAGGTTTCGCTGATGCCGAAAAACAAAAAATCAAATCTGGACTGGCCGTTGAGATCATCAAATCTATCAAGCGGCTGGGGCTGACACAAACCACCGCTGGCGAACGTATGGGGATCAGTCAGGCGAAGGTATCCCACCTGTTCCGGGGCGACTTTTCCAACCTGTCAGAACGTAAGCTGATGGAGTGTCTGAACCGGCTGGGCTGCGACATTGAGATCACCGTTAAGCCGACCACCGCCGAAACCGGGCATTTAATCCTGGCACATAGCGGGTAAGATCATATGCCCCTGGTCTGATGAGAGGGGCTAAACCGAGGGAAGCCAATGGACTTACTTCATGGTATTTATTCTCAGTATTTAGGCTTGCCGTTTATGCAGCAGATTTTCTTTGGTGGGTGCTGCTGCTAAACACCGTGTTGTTACTGGTGTACTTATCCAGATTTGCGACGATGCTTTCACATTGGATCCGGGGAGAAAATATCCCCCCAAAAGGGAGCAAAAGTTAGGCGGTGGGATTATCCGTTTGAAGTAAAAGACCACCTCCCTAGGCTGTCTCTTGATCACAAGTCTTGCTGGATAGAATGCGCCAGTTCATAACCTTCAAGGATGGCTTGTAATTTTAGCCATCCTTCCCACAACGTTTTGACTGATGCTCTACCATTTTGTTTGCTATTTTTCCAACCACCTAATTTTGCAAGATGTTCATAGGCCCATTTAGCGGTAGGTGGGGTTTCAGGAAGCACGGTTTTGACACTTTTCAGCCAAAGCAGTTTCCACGCTTTTGGTGACAATATTTTTTCACAGTTAATCTCTTCAAGTTGCTCATTAGCAAATTTTAACTGGAATATCCTTACCGCTAAGAAGGCATAAATTGTGGCTAATCTATCTAGATTATTTTTGCTTTGAACTCTCAGTTTTTCTACATCAGTCCCCTCACTTTTCCAGATTTTATGATATTCCTCTATTAGCCAGCGTTTTTCGTAATAACCCATGATCGTAAGAGCATCTTCTTCATTATGGATCGGTTCACTCGTTAAAATAGGCCAAATGAGCTTCTTATCCTCACTGCCTATTTCTGAGCAGCCGACGTAGTAGAGAGGGATCGCATTTCCCGTTTTATTGGACGGGGTTTTTAATGTTACAGGCGCATATTTTATATCAAGAGTCACGACTTTTGCCTTCCGTCCTCCTCTTTGAGCTACGCGTATTTGTCGTTGCCCAGCACTCTTAAGCTCTGCGACAAATTGGTATAATTTGTTTGCTCCTTCAAGGATATGTCTACTCATCATTGAACGAACCACAAAACGTTGGTTATTTGATACTTTATAGGTTAAATAGTCATAAATATCTGCTTCACGATCACAGACAGAAATAACATTTGTCATTGCCTCACCTAAACGAGAAGTCATATTTCTAGAGGCTCTTTCCCATTTATATCCTTCTTTATCTTCATAGGGTCGTTTAAGGCCATGACGACGAATGCCGCGAGTTTTTATATCTCTTGTCCACCGTTGTTGCTCTATCAGCCCAACAAGGTCATTTTTATCTGGCGCATATAACAAAATGCTGTGGGCGAAAAGTCCTCGCCAGCGGTTACCTTGATTTACATGTCCTAATTCTTTCCGTATCGAATGATGCTGATAGCTCAACGTTGTTGTGTCTTCCAAAGCAAGGAGTAATGGGTATTGCTCAATCTGATTTGCCGTTGCTGTAAATCCCGCCTCGGCAATATCTTGCGAGGCAATATTATCATTGCGAATGAATCGATAAGCGCCTTCCATACTGGCTGGAGATAATGAAGATTTTACAACGGATTTACCGGGGTGTAGGGCTAACTCTGAAACCATTTTGACTAATCTTGCGGCTCTTCTTGGGTCACCGAGTTCAGCGTGGCCAAACTGCGCTTTAGCCCATTCAATATTGCTTTTAATCATCACAGAAATCCTCAAATTAAACACTTTGAAGATCTGATCACGAGGAAAGTATTTAGTTCAAAAAATCCTTCACATTAAGTGAAGGACTTCTGTATAAGAGACAGCCTCCGCAGGAGGTGGTTTTCAGTTAAGAATAAATATCAGGGCGCACAATACGCCCTGATGTCTCGGAATTCACTCAATATTTAACAAACATCTCGTGAATTTTTACCGGATCATGAGTTTTAGTCAGTGCTAATTGTAAAAGCACTCTGGCCTTTTGTGGATTCAAGCGTTCAGATGCCACAAAACCATATTTGCTATCATCCACTTCCGCATCCTGAGTGACATATCCTACCGGTACACGGCTTGCTCTCACGACCACAACCCCATCTTTAGCGGCTTTAGCCAGGGTATCGAAAATCGCTTTGTACATATTACCGTTGCCCACACCGGCGCTGACAATCCCTTGATAGCCATCATTTAGTAGTGCTTTCGCTGGCAGATCAGAAGCATTCGCATAGTTATAAACAATGCCGACTTTTGGCAGCTTATCCAGTTTGCTGACATCGAAAATAGCCTTGTCCGCTCTCGGCTTCGCTTCAGTGTAATAATTGACTTTGCCATTATGAACAAAACCTTCAGCACCAGCATTAATTGGCTGGAACGCCTGAACTTCAGTCGTACTCATTTTCACCACGGTACGCCCGCTGATAACCGCATTATTCATTGCCATCAACACGCCACGGTTGGCTGATTCTTTATCACTTGCAACCACGACTGCGTTATACAGATTTAACGGGCCATCAGCACCAAGCGCCGTAGATGGGCGCATTGCGCCAACCATCACAATCGGTTTCTGGCATTGAGTTGTCAGATCGAGGAAATAAGCAGTTTCTTCCATCGTGTCTGTGCCGTGAGTGATAACAAAACCATCGGTTTTATCACAATCAGCGTTGATTTTTCTCGCCAGTGTCAGCCACACCTGATCATTCATATCCTGTGAGCCAATATTAAATACCTGCTCACCTTTCAAGTTGACAATATCTTTGATTTCAGGAACAGCATCGACTAATGCATCAACCCCAACTTTTCCAGCAACATAGCTGGATTCAGTCGCAGACTTACCTCCACCTGCAATCGTTCCTCCTGTTGCCAAAAGTGTAATATTTGGCAAAGCCAAAGCAGAACCGCTGATTAATGCCAATAAACTGGCTAAAGCTGTTTTGTTAATCTTCTTCATGCTGATTCCTTAATAAAAAATATCCTGTCCGATTATGAATGATGATAACAATAAATCTGTGATGCGTACTAGACTTTATAGTAAGGAATAGAGCTGCCGAAGAAAAACTCGTATGATGAGCGCTCTGTAATGAGCACTCATAAGTGAATACCATGACGCAAACCTTTATTCCCGGCAAAGACGCCGCACTGGAAGACTCAATCAATAGCTTTCAGCAAAAACTGCAACATCTTGATTTTAATATCGAAGAAGCCTCATGGCTGAATCCGGTCCCTCATGTATGGTCAGTTCATATCCGCGACCGCGATTGCCCTTTATGTTTCACCAACGGCAAAGGTGCAAGTAAAAAAGCCGCTTTAGCTTCTGCTTTAGGGGAATATTTTGAACGTCTGTCAACCAACTATTTTTTTGCTGATTTCTATTTAGGGCAGGCTATCGCTAACGGTGAGTTTGTCCATTACCCCAATGAAAAATGGTTTGCTTTACCGGATGATGATTCCCTGCCGGAAGGCATTCTGGATGCCCGGTTACGTCAGTTTTACAATCCTGACAATGACTTATGCGCAAGTCAGTTAGTTGATTTGCAATCAGGCAATAAAGAACGTGGTATCTGCTCACTGCCGTTTACCCGTCAATCTGATAACCATACTGTCTATATTCCAATGAATATTATTGGCAATCTTTATGTTTCCAATGGGATGTCAGCAGGCAACACGGTTAATGAAGCCAGAGTTCAAGGGTTATCAGAAGTTTTTGAACGCTATGTAAAAAACCGGATTATTGCGGAAGGCATCAGCCTGCCAGAAATTCCCCAAGAAGTGATGAATCGTTATCCTGGGGTTGTTGAAGCGGTTAACAAATTACAGGATGAAGGCTTCCCACTCTATTGTTATGACGCTTCTCTTGGTGGACAATTCCCGGTTATTTGCGTCGTTCTGTTTAATCCCAATAATGGTACCTGTTTCGCCTCTTTTGGTGCTCATCCTGAATTTGGTGTGGCACTGGAACGTACAGTTACCGAACTGTTGCAGGGCCGCAGTCTGAAAGATCTGGATGTGTTCAATGCCCCCACTTTCGATAATGAAGAAGTTGCGGAACATACCAATCTGGAAACCCACTTTATTGATTCGAGCGGATTAATCAGTTGGGATCTCTTCAAGCAAGATGCTGATTATACATTCGCTGACTGGAATTTCAGCGGCACCACAGAAGAAGAATTTACCACCTTAATGACTATCTTCAAGCAACTGGATGCGGAAGTTTATATTGCTGATTACGAACATCTTGGTGTTTATACCTGCCGTATTCTGGTGCCGGGTATGTCTGATATTTATCCCGTGGAAGATTTGCATATTGCCAATAACACCATGGGGATCCACCTGAGGGAAACTTTATTCGCGCTACCGGATAGTCAATGGCAACCGGAAGAATATCTGGCCCTGCTTGAGCAATTAGATGAAGAAGGTCTGGACGATTTTACCCGCGTCCGTGAACTGCTTGGCATAGCTGTTGGTAAAGACAATGGCTGGAGCAATTTACGTATTGGTGAACTGAAATCCATGTTAGCGCTGGCAGGTGGTGATCTGGAACAAGCACTGATTTGGGTAGAGTGGACTCAGGATTTTAACGCCTCAATCTTTACGGCTGAACGGGCTAACTATTATCGCTGTCTGCAAACATTGCTTTTACTTGCTTTGGAAGCGGATAAAGCGCCTTCGCAATATTACCCGGCATTCATAAAAATGTACGGGCAGGATGCTGTTGAAGCAGCGTCAGCGGCTATTTCCGGTGAAAATTGTTTTTATGGCCTGTGGTCAATTGATTCAGATTTAAAATCACTGGCTGCTCATCAGGCTTTATTAGCCGCTTATGAGAAGTTGCAAAAAGCAAAATATCATTTCTGGAACGCCAAATAATATTCAATTTGGCTGAAAAGATAATTTATTATTAAAAGTAAAGTTCAGGTTAAATTAAGTTTATTTAAAACAACAAATAAATAACAAATTAACCTGAAATTTTACTTGTTGAATTGCCTTTCAATAAGCGAATAAAAAAATACAATAAAATTTAAAAAAAATTTAATTCACGTAACTCAATAAATTTATTAATATTTTATCCATTCAAGTCCATCAAAACAGCGTTTGCTCTCTGAGGATTATGATCTATATCAAATTTAGCCCCAAGAGCCTTTGTTACTATCATTACGTACAATAACTAATGAATAATAAAGAGAATGTTAGTATGCGAGCTGACAACCCTTTTAACTTATTGCCACCTGCGGTAATGACACAAATCGCCGATGATCTTGGTGTTTATAAAACCACCAAACATCCTGCAATAACCTATATGTCAGCCATCACTGCCGGGGTTTTTATTTCTATTGCATTTGTCTTTTATATTACCGCCACCACAGGAACCGCCTCTATCCCTTACGGGCTGGCTAAATTAGTTGGCGGAATTTGTTTCTCCCTCGGATTAATGCTAGTTGTCGTTTGTGGCGCAGACTTATTTACTTCCACTGTGCTCACGATTATTGCTAAAGCAACCGGGCGGATAACCTGGAACCAAATGTTTAAAAACTGGATTAACGTTTATTTGGGTAATCTGATTGGCGCGCTATTTTTCGTCACGGTAATATGGTTTGCCGGTCAATATAATGTTGCTAATGGATTATGGGGCCTAAACGTACTACAAACGGCTGACCATAAAGTACACCACACGTTTATTGAAGCCCTGTTTTTAGGCATTCTCGCCAATCTGATGGTTTGCCTCGCGGTTTGGATGAGTTATGCCGGACGGAGTTTAATGGACAAAATATTTGTCATGATTTTACCTGTGGCCATGTTTGTCGCCAGCGGCTTTGAGCACAGTATTGCTAACATGTTTTTAATTCCGCTTGGTATTGTTATTAAGCATTGCGCACCAACTGAATTCTGGATCAATGTGGGAGCGACACCTGAACAATTTTCTCAACTCACCCTTTCACACTTTATTACTGACAATTTAATTCCGGTCACTATCGGTAACATTATCGGTGGCGCAATTTTGGTGGGTTTGACTTACTGGTTAATTTATCTGCGTAGCGAGCAAAAACATTAATTAGCGCCCTCGCCGGGTTTCTCAAAAGTTCGATTATTAAAAGGTAGAAGTATCATGACTGAATTAAATGAAAAATTCTCTGTAGCATGGCAAGGTTTTAATCAGGGTGACTGGCAGAACGAAGTTAACGTTCGCGACTTCATCCAAAAAAACTATACACCATATGAGGGTGATGAATCTTTCCTGGCAGATTCGACCAAAGCAACTGATGCCCTGTGGGAAAAAGTCATGGAAGGTATCAAAATCGAAAACCGTACTCATGCGCCGGTTGATTTTGATACTGATGTTGCTGCTACCATTACCTCTCATGACGCAGGTTACATCGAAAAAGATCTGGAAACTATCGTCGGCCTGCAAACTGAAGCCCCACTGAAACGCGCCCTGATCCCATTTGGCGGCATCAAAATGGTGGAAGGATCATGTAAAGTTTATGGTCGTGAACTCGATCCTAAACTGAAACAAATTTTCACTGAATATCGCAAGACACATAACCAGGGCGTGTTCGATGTTTACACTCCAGATATTCTGCAATGCCGGAAATCCGGTGTTCTAACGGGTTTACCTGATGCCTATGGCCGTGGTCGTATCATTGGTGACTATCGCCGGGTTGCGGTATACGGTATCGACTATCTGCGTGATGATAAATTCGCCCAATTCAACTCATTGCAGGAAAAACTGGAAAACGGTGAAGATCTGGCGATAACCATTCAGTTACGCGAAGAGATTGCCGAACAGCATCGTGCTCTGAATCAAATTAAAGAGATGGCCGCTAAATACGGCCATGATATTTCTGGTCCCGCAACTAATGCTAAAGAAGCGGTACAGTGGACTTACTTTGCTTATCTGGCGGCGGTTAAATCTCAGAATGGTGCCGCTATGTCCTTCGGGCGCGTGTCCAGTTTCCTGGATATCTATATCGAACGGGACCTGAAAGCCGGCAAACTGACAGAAATCGAAGCTCAGGAATTGATCGACCATCTGGTCATGAAACTGCGTATGGTTCGCTTCCTGCGTACACCTGAATATGATGAACTGTTCTCCGGTGATCCAATCTGGGCAACAGAATCTCTGGCCGGAATGGGCGTGGATGGCCGTACTCTGGTGACCAAAAACAGTTTCCGTTTCCTGAACACTTTATACACCATGGGCCCATCGCCCGAACCCAACATGACTATCCTGTGGTCTGAAAAACTGCCTGTGAGTTTCAAAAAGTTCGCCGCAAAAGTTTCCATCGACACCTCATCTTTACAGTATGAGAACGATGATCTGATGCGTCCTGATTTCAATAACGATGACTACGCTATCGCCTGTTGTGTCAGCCCAATGATTGTGGGTAAACAGATGCAATTCTTTGGCGCCCGCGCAAATCTGGCGAAAACCATGCTGTACGCAATCAACGGCGGCGTGGATGAAAAGTTAAAAATACAGGTTGGCCCAAAAGAAGAGCCAATGAAAGATGACGTACTGGACTACGATAAAGTGATGGCCCGTATGGATCATTTTATGGATTGGCTGGCAAAACAGTATGTTACCGCACTGAACATCATCCACTATATGCATGATAAATACAGCTACGAAGCGGCATTGATGGCGCTGCATGATCGTGATGTTTACCGTACTATGGCATGTGGTATCGCCGGTCTGTCTGTCGCTGCTGACTCGTTGTCTGCCATTAAGTATGCCAAAGTCTCACCGATCCGTGACGAAGACGGTTTAGCTGTTGACTTCAACATTGAAGGTGAATACCCACAATTCGGCAACAACGATCCACGGGTTGATGATATCGCCTGTGATTTGGTTGAACGCTTCATGAAGAAAATCCAGAAGCTGAATACTTACCGTCACTCCGTGCCTACTCAATCAGTTCTGACCATCACCTCTAACGTGGTATATGGCAAGAAAACCGGCAACACGCCTGATGGACGCCGCGCTGGCGCACCATTTGGCCCCGGAGCTAACCCAATGCATGGCCGTGATCAGAAAGGGGCCGTCGCTTCCCTGACCTCTGTTGCTAAACTACCATTCGCCTATGCAAAAGATGGTATCTCTTATACTTTCTCTATCGTGCCGAATGCGTTAGGTAAAGATGATGAAGCACGTAAAACTAACCTGGCAGGTCTGATGGATGGTTACTTCCACCACGAAGCAACCATTGAGGGTGGTCAGCACCTGAACGTCAACGTAATGAACCGGGAGATGTTGCTGGATGCAATGGAAGACCCTGAAAAATATCCTCAATTAACTATTCGGGTATCGGGTTATGCCGTGCGTTTCAACTCATTGACGAAAGAACAGCAACGGGATGTGATCACCCGTACTTTCACGCAATCTATGTAATAATGTGTTGCCAAAAGGCCCTGAATTCTGGGGCCTTTATTCATTTATCCCGTCAGTTTTGGAGCAATCCTATTATGTCCGTACTTGGCCGTATTCACTCTTCCGAATCCTGTGGCACTGTTGATGGCCCAGGTATCCGGTTTATCGTCTTTTTTCAGGGCTGTCTGATGCGCTGCCTCTATTGCCATAATCGCGATACATGGGATACCCACGGTGGTAAAGAAGTCACTGTCGAAGAATTGATGAAAGAGGCAACGACCTATCGTCATTTTATGAACGCCTCAGGCGGAGGCGTTACCGCATCGGGTGGTGAAGCCATTCTTCAAGCTGAATTTGTACGTGACTGGTTTAGAGCCTGCCATGCCGAAGGCATTCATACCTGTCTTGATACCAATGGATTTGTCCGCCGTTATGATCCGGTTATTGATGAACTGATGGACGCGACTGATCTTGTTATGCTTGATTTAAAACAGATCAATGATGAAATCCACCAAAAGCTGGTGGGTGTTTCAAATCATCGCACTTTGGAGTTTGCCCGCTATCTGGCTAAACGTCATCAAAAAACCTGGATTCGTTACGTTGTTGTTCCAGGCTGGTCCGATGATGATGGGTCCGCTCATATGCTGGGTGAATTTACCAGCAATATGAAAAATATTGAGAAAATTGAGCTTCTGCCTTATCACGAACTGGGTAAGCATAAATGGATTACCCTAGGTGAGGAATATAAGCTGGAAGGTGTTAAACCGCCGGCAAAAAAGACAATGGACAGAGTGAAAGGTATTTTGGAAAGCTATGGGCATAAGGTTGTGTATTAATTAAATACTTAACTTCTATCTCTGAAATAATTATTACCTCAGGAAATTATATACCCTATGGATTTCAAGATGCATCGCGACGGCAAGAGAGCGAATCCCCGAGAGCATAGCTAACTATGTGACCAAGGTGAGCAAGTGCAGCCAACAAAGAGGCAACTTGAAAGATAACGGGTATATTTAAGCAATTAAGGAGAATGCCATATTAACATATGTTTTAAAAGGTGTAGGTATAGTTGCCGGTGTCGCTCAGGTTGTTGCGGGATATTTATATAAGGGACATTTACGCCAAGGATACGAAAAAGGATTTGAATCATTAGGATTTGACAAAAAAACAGGTAATCTCGTTTATGGTGGCGTTGATATAGCTCTATCTGGCTATGGATTATTAAGAAACATCCTAAAACCAGAAATTTCATCTGTAAGATTCTATTTACAAATAATTACCTTATTACAACATGAATTGTTTATATATCCATTAATAGCAATCAATTCACTAAACATCTAAACAAATTAAAGAAGTAATTTTATAGGCAATACTTACATCCTAATTTCTCCGTAAGACAAGAATACATTCAGGAAATAACCGAAGAACTGCTACTTATATTCCCAGGCTAACGCTCCTGCGTCTAAAACACGTTTAAGAAAATATCCTTAGTAGGCAAAAATAAATATTGACTTATGATTTGCATGGTATACTTTTAGTACACTGCATTAATTAAGATCAAGTTAAATTTCAAAGAAACAGGTTGTTTGTTATGGACACTTTAGATGAATTCTACGAAAGAAACCCTTGGGCCAGAGGGTACTTTGATAATAGTACTAATGCAGAAAGGAAACTTCTAAAAATTCAGATGGATAAACAAAATGAGTTGATGGTACTCATGGATAGAGTTGCCAATAAATATATGAAATGGAGCCTGGCTAAGGACCATTTTATCCATGAAGTTATTGCTTACTCTGAAGATATCACCGCAAAGATAAATACGGGGGAACTTTCGATCTCTGAGGCAATAGCGTCATTAGATGAAGAAATGCGATCGTTAGAAAAACAGGATGTAATGCTTTCTCAAAAGAGCGTAAGGCAAGCGATCGTTGTAAAGAAAAAAACGCCAGATGAGAATACTAAGAACAAGAGAGATGAAGTAGTCAATTTGATTATTGCATGGATTGGATTTGTATCTGGAAGTATACAACTCCTTGGTGGGTTTATTGCTATTGATTCCCTTGTTGGAGCAGCACCTGGAGCACTATTGATGGCTCATGGCTTTAATAACATTATTGAAAGTGAGCATTATATCCTTTATCGTGAGAGCTATACGGGACCAGTCAAATTTGTCTATGAAGGGGTTGGAGAAAAAGCTTTTGGAATGGATAAGCGCAATGCTGATGTGATATATACATCGGTTGATGTTGGTATGTCCCTGAATGGATTACTTGGCTATAAACTTGAGCCAGATAGTCAAAGATTATATCGGTATATAAATGCTGATTTGCTTGATGGTTTAAAAAGACAAGGTATAGAAACAATGAATTACAAAGAGATCGCTTTTGAAATTATAGGAGATGTAAATACTGTATATGGACAATACAAGTCATATTAGGAGGTAAAAAATGGGCTATGTATACATTATATTTTCTTTATTCATACTTTATCCTCTATATTTTACTTTTAAAAAGCTCTTAATGTCTTATAGTGTTTACGTTAACTTTTCAGCAATCTTGCTTTTGATAGCATTTATCGCTTTTCATTTATACATCTTTAACTTTGACTATATTCCGTTTTTCGGCGTGTCTACTTCAGACGATGATTTTGTGTTTTACAGTTCTATTGTACTGGCTATATTATGTAGTATTACATATATGATTGCACACGATAGAAGTAGAAAAGGTTTATAATTATTAAAAGGTAGATTCACATAATAAATACAACATCCTTAATTCTTGTCCTACTTTGCTGTATTCCATATTGGATTTCACATAAGAGATTTTATAGGAAAAACAGCTGATTTTTTCAGGTAAAATAAAACTATTTTACCTGAAAATAAATTAATAAATGCGATCATCCCAAATACTATAAGCACTAGTCCCTGCTATATGATGAGTCCATGTGATACTCTTATATCGCAAAGAGATTGTTTCTTGCGACTGTGAGCCTGCATGTGTTATCGAATGAGGATGATAAACAGCTAAATCAGTTATCGTCGCATCAATCACTTTTATGGTGTAATACAACTCCTGAATGCCGGATTGATTCGTTCTACAAATATCAAAGAAAGCATCTAATATTTCATTATCTGAAATCGCTACCCCCAAAAGCGGTGACGACTTATCAACAGGTTTTTTAAATGTTATAGGATGGTGATTAACATTTTGATCTCGGGTTAGAGAATGAGTGAGATTATATACAAATATCTTATCTATATGATCTAGATGACCTTTATTCCCTATTGAGTCTATAGATGAACAACCTGCCGATATCAACCCCTGCTTACGGCCTCTCAACGTTAAATAAATTAAGTCTGACATATACACTCCTTCTTAGTGTTAAAATACCGACGACTTACTATTAATACGAGATTTCATTCTACATAAAAAAATCCAAAACAGAAATGAACAACCCCGCCGCAAGCAGCGGGGTATCAAACCAATGGCCAACTACAGAGTAGTTCGCCCCAAGGGGCGGGGAATTAGACCCTAAGAGATTAAAATTTCTGATTTCAGGGATATATTTCAATTAAACTCACCCCTTAAATAACACCGAAACACTTTGTTACAATTATTTTCAATTTGATACAATTAGAAACACTTAGCAACATATTGAATTTGAATTGACCAACATTCTTGGCTTATTTATTATAATTAGCACTTGTCGATTAACGAAATTAATATAATATATATTCAGATTCCTCAAATAGTGATATCTTTTCAAATGAAGACAAGAAAAGCTATTTAACCTAATATTAACTAACAGATAAACTGGAAAAATTCATGAATAATCAAGATCTAAGTTCTAATCCCAATATACCTGACAATAAAGAAGTGTTTATTCCTGGTGGTCAGTCCCTTGATGGGGAAAATGGAATAAAATGGATTGGTCAGGCATGGAATCTCGTCAAAAACAAATTAGGCATGTGGGTACTGCTCAATATTATCTATCTGGCTATTATTATGGGTCTCCAGATGATCCCTCTTCTTGGGTTGTTCGCTGGAGTTTTAGGCCCAATATTTATTGGCGGTATTATTGCAGTGTGTGAAAAACAGAGTACTACCGGGCAATTTGAGCTAGGGCTGTTATTCAGTGGATTTCAGAAAAATTTTACATCACTGCTTTGCGTTGGTGCTTTATCATTTGGCATTATAATCCTTGGCATAATCGCAACACTCATTGTCGGCGGTAGTACAATGATTCATACCTTATTATCCAGCCAACAAGGGAACATCTCAGCCGAAATGCTCCAACATAGCCTATCTACGCTATTTCTCAGTACCTTTGTTATATTTATCTTCTACATCGTTGCTCTCGCTTTAACCTGGTTTGCACCAGCATTAATCATTATCCATAATTTAAAATTCGGGGCTGCTGTATCAATGAGCTTGGGAGCGGTGAAAAAGAATTTATTACCTGGATTCTTGTTCTTCTATATCATCGGGATAATTATCACAATTTCCATCATTACCTTGGGTTTAGGTCTTTTCGTCGTTATACCAATATTTTTGGTTAGCTATTACTCATCTTATCGCAGCATTTTTATCGGTAAGGAAAAATCATCTACTTTGCTCATATGACACATCCCATCCTGATCGGGCGGAATTTTCCATTTCATAGGCTGTTGTTCTGCGCGCAGAATCTGAAACCAACCTCAGTGAGCAGAAACAACAAGTCTTGCCGCCTTGAAATCCATTATCCCTCTATGCCGTATATTCATTGGGTATTAATATCCCGGTTATGCTCTGTCCCACATTCCAAACATTTCCAATGACGGACAAGTTATATCGTATACGCAGGTTGCATAACTCTAACTTGAGCGTGAAGAGAAAATTTGATTAAGAGATTAACTAAGTAACTAATTTATTCTACGTCCATTTTGAACATTTCGACACAATTCATATGATTGAATAAAATCAGCCAAATAATATTTCGACCATCTCAAATTATCTGAGATATAAGCATTAATTAGACTATATAAAAGACAGTAATATATTACATGAACGACTTAGCTATTTAAGTTATATTTGGAATATTTTTATACAATTAAAAATATTCAGCTATGTATTACATAGAAATACACCAATATTTTTGGCTTATTACTCCTATTTAGTACTTGTTGATTAATAAAATTAATATAATATACCTGCCGGCTTTCTCCAGCTACTGGAACTCCTGAAGTACAGACAGAAAAAGCTATTTAATATAAATCAACAATTAAATTGGAAAAATACATGGATAATAAAAACTTAAGTTTTAATCCCCAAGCAACATCTGGCAATCAGGAGGTGTTTATTCCTGGTGGTCAGTCACTCGATGGGGAAAATGGGATAAAATGGATTGGTCAGGCATGGAATCTCGTCAAAAGTAAATTGGGTATGTGGATACTGCTTAACATTGTCTATTTAACTATTGTGTCTGTTCTCCAGTTTATTCCTCTCCTTGGGATATTTGCCGGGATTCTGAACCCAGTATTTCTTGGTGGTATTATTGCCCTGTGTGAGAAGCAAAGAACTACCGGAAAATTTGAGCTAGGGCTGTTGTTCAATGGATTCCAGAAAAATTTTGCCGCGCTGCTTGGCGTTGGTGCTTTGTCATTTGGTATTATGCTCCTTGGTATTATCGCAATGCTTATAATCGGCGGTAGTGGAATGATGAACATTCTATTAGCCAGCCAATATAGTGAGCCTTCAGTTGATATATTCCAAAATGGTGTGTCCTCGTTATTTCTTGGAGCCGTTGTTCTGATAATCTTCTGCATCATTGCTGCTGCTTTAACCTGGTTTGCACCTGCCTTAATCGTTCTCCATAATTTGAAATTGGGTGCCGCCATATCAATGAGTTTAGAAGCAGTGAAAAAGAATTTACTGTCTGGTTTATTATTCTTTACCATGATGACAATCATATTCATAATCTCTATAATTCCTTTCGGCTTAGGTCTTTTAATCTCTATGCCGTTAATTTTGGCTAGTTATTATTCATCTTACCGCAGCATTTTTATCGGTAAGGAGAAATTATCCATTTTAGTTAGCTAAAAGATACATCTATTTTTTACCAAATCCAGTAATTTGATTTTCAGTAAATGAGTAAATAATAGAAATGTAAAAGAACACCTCCTTAGAAGGTAATGCGGTTCGGTTAAGATACCTTGAACAGCTCCGCATCTTTGAAATAATTCAGAGAATCCCCTCTTCTCTGGATTATTTTATGCTCCAGCAGGATATTGAACTGGTCATTGAGGTACTGGGCTCTCCTTTTTCCGGTACAAAATTGATCCTTTGTTGAAATGGAAATAACCATACGAAATTCAAAAATCAGTGATTATATCCATTATTACCAGCCCGTTATCATAAACGGGCTGTTAGTTGTCATTAATCAAATTGATGCTGATTCAAAGCATGTTGTGCATGAGCCGCTTGAAGATAGTTGTGGATCATTTCAATGACTTTTTCATCAGATATTTTTTTGCCATTGGCTTTCAATGTTCCCCCAAAGCTATAAAAGATACGGCGTTTT
The DNA here is from genome assembly GCF_042879395.1 of Photorhabdus sp. RM322S. NCBI lineage: Bacteria > Pseudomonadati > Pseudomonadota > Gammaproteobacteria > Enterobacterales > Morganellaceae > Photorhabdus > Photorhabdus sp. RM322S. Next base: position 8,245 of record NZ_JBHFKW010000027.1, on the reverse strand, counting down.
TTCTTCTTCAATTTACCTCCGCCTAATCGCTTTTTAGGCGTCATATCTGGCAGAGTGGCATTGTCTGCCAGCTCCAGTGTTAATGTACTGACTTTAAAGAAAAAAGAATCAAACGTCATGTAATTGAAATCAATAATATTATGCAGAGGATAAGGTGTCTGAAAATCAGGGCCACTGATTTTTGTTGGCTCCAAAATTATCATGCTGTTTTTACAGCGTTTATAGATGATAATTGCAAATAACAAACAAAGTAAGTTCACTAAGATAATTACAGAGGAGATTGAAAGTATTCCCAATATATTCTCTGAATGAGTTCCTTCTATAATGAAAGACAAAAGGAATCCACTGCCCACAATAACCATGAAGGTAAGAGTCAGAATAAACATAAGATTACGTTTACTGGATACGGTCAATGTGGTGGCTTCAGATGACACCGCCACCTGCTCCTCCCAAATTTGTTTCTGCTCTTGATAATACTCGCCAATTTCACCTGACAGGTTTTGCGTCAGTTCCATCGAAAGCGCTTTAGCATCGGCAAACAGATCATCAATATTATCGTAATATCCTGCTTCAACCGGACGCGAAGCATAATCCAGCAATTCCTGATCTATTGGTTGCTCTAGTGCTTCAATACGTGATTTGGTTGTTGGATGGGTATCCGTTGGGTGAGTAAACTCATTTTCCAAGAACTGACCTGCATCAGGAATGCCGTTTTCGCGCAGGTTATCAATAATGACAGGCAACAAATCATCGGCTTTCAATGTACCTTCAAACAACGCTGACAATTGCTTGTTAACTGCCTCGCTCACCGCAGAAATACGTAGCAGAGAGCTAGAAATAGCTTGAGTACTACTCAATCTGGCACCCACAGCATCGGCGGCATATTCACGGATACGGCTCCAATGATTAACCGCAAAATCAAACTGTTGGATGAAGAAGATACCCAAATAAATAGAAGGACTCATAACCAAACGGCTATAGTAATCTTCTCCATCCTTGACGTTACTGATCATCACATCAATGCTGCGGCTCATGCCCGCATAGATCGGTGAAAAATGGAGACTGTAGGTGGTATCTTCACCAGTAAAATGCCCTAATTCATGGCCGATCACCGCAGCGGATTCTTCACGGCTCAACAATGCTCCGTAGATTAGCGGGAAGTATAAGGTACGACCTTCAAGCACCTGTTCATTGTTGATGCAGACAGGGTAGGAAGTTACAAAGAAACATTCCGTCAAACCGACAACAATATTGTCTGGTGGCGCTGTACCGACTTGTTCAGCTAATTCATTGATCCATTGCCATAGGCCGGGTGCTTCCTCTAGAGTCACGGGTTTTCCCATCAAATGGGAAGCTGAAGGGGAAAACATAGCAAAACAGTGTTTGAGTTTCGCAATACCCTTAATAATGCACCACAGGATTGCCAATGCTGCCATACCTGCAATAGCAACAATTTTTACCCCGCCACCCCTCATTTCAAAATTATTAATAAACCAAAGTATTTCATAGCTGATCAGGGAAAAAATACTGAGGCCAATCAATGTCATCTGCCCAACAAGAATAAAGGGTAGTAACCGACGACAGCGATCAAATACCTTCAATAATTCATCACGGGATTTGCGGGCCACAATACCACTGCGCATACACAATAAGATCGCGGATCCGCCTAACAACAGTGATAATACACCACCGCCAATCGTTCCTAGATCCAGAATTGATTGAAACTCATTGAATGTGACTTCTTCGCTGCTAAGTATCTCATTTGTTTTATTAAGGATTTGATTGGCGGTAAAAGAAGTGCCGTTGATTTCCATTGTAACGTTGGGATCGGTTTTCAACAACTGTGTCGCTTCGGCATGTAAAAATTTGATACCGTTGAGGGCTTCAGTCAGTTCACTGGTTCGGTAATATTGCCAACCACCATAACAGCTTAATACTAATGGCAGAACAAGTAACCAAAGGAAGAGTCTATTACGCATTGAATATATCCTGTTTATATTCTTATTGACGTTATATTATTTGCTTTTTTCAAAGCATAAATTATAAGATCTTGTTTCATAAAAATAAAGTTCATTGCTCTGTTTGAAACAGAGTTAAATTGAATTCTGTTGAATGATATGGAATACGACTCTTAATTCAGAAATGAGATCATGATTAAAAGTCGCAATATTATATTCCTAAATATCCCAAGTTGTCATTCTACTTTGAATGGTAATTTATTCTTGGAGTAAAGGTAACTAAGTCTATTTTCTTACTGTTTATATTAATGAATATCTGAAATGGGGATAATCTACTATCCCCAGTATCATAAAACTAATGGCCTGTTATTATCCATTTCTTTGACAACCAAGAAAAAATCAGCCCAGATATCGCGCCAAAAATATGTCCTTCCGTTGAAATATCCTCTTGCCACGGTAACAGGCCAAATACGATCCCACCGTAGTACACAAATACCAGAATCGCAAAGAAGAAATCTTTTGTTCTTCTCAGGAAAAAGGCGTTAGCCAGCAGTAATCCCCATAGGCCAAAAATCCATCCACTGGCACCAATATGAATAGCAGTGCGTCCAAATAACCAGACTAATGTTCCTTCCACAAAGATAATAAACAGGCTGGCTAGTACATAATAACGAATGGAGTGTGTCATAAGTAACGCACTCAGTACTAATAATGCGGGGAGATTGCTAAACAAGTGCTCCCAGTTACTATGTAGGAATGGAGACAGTGGAATGCCAATTAATCCTTGAGCATATCGGGGAATAATACCGAAATTACTTAGTGCGCCACCGGTTAAAGTATCAAGCAATTGGGTTATGATCAGTATTACTGCTAATCCTATTAGAATACGAAGGTGTTGTTTTAACCATATTTTCACTGGGTTGTTGCCTTATAATTTATTGTAAATCAAAACGAATTTTGCTTTCAAATAAAGGTGTTATGATCAAAGTTGGCACCACCATATCCTGAAAGTTTGGAATTTAACAATTTTGATGTGAGAGCTAAATTCGATTCTGGCACAATAAATTTGATTTGGTCATTAAAAAAATTATATATCAAATTGATAATTTATTAGAGTTGTATCCTTTATGTCAATAAAATTAAATTTTCGTTTTTTTGTTACCACTAAGTAATTAGTTGATTTAACTTAAAGAATGCTACGGATCACAATACTATAATGTAATTTTATTCACTCTGGGATAATTCCTCTTTAGGAGGTGGCTTAAGGTTGAAAATAAAAAAGCGCCAAATTGGCGCTTTTCATTAACACAATAATAATCAACCTATATATTCTAAACCGCCCATATATGGACGTAATACTGCTGGAATTTCAATGCGGCCATCGGCTTGCTGATAGTTTTCCATGACAGCAACCAAAGTACGGCCAACAGCCAAACCAGAACCATTCAGGGTATGAAGCAGTTGAGTCTTCTTATCGTCTTTGCCACGGAAACGCGCCTGCATACGGCGAGTCTGGAAATCCCACATGTTAGAACAGGAAGAGATTTCACGGTAAGTATTCTGAGCTGGTAACCACACTTCCAGATCGTAAGTTTTACATGCACTAAAGCCCATATCACCCGTACACAGTAAGACCTTACGATAAGGGAGGTTCAGTAATTGCAACACCTTCTCTGCATGACCGGTCAGCTCTTCAAGCGCATTCATTGATTCGTCAGGATGAACAATCTGGACCAATTCAACCTTATCAAACTGGTGCATCCGGATCAGGCCACGGGTATCACGGCCATAAGAACCCGCTTCTGAACGGAAGCACGGTGTATGAGCCGTCATTTTCAGTGGCAATTCACTTTCATCCAGAATCTCACCACGAACCAAGTTCGTTACCGGTACTTCAGCCGTCGGGATCAGCGCGTAATGGCTCGCTGCTTCCTCTTCCAAAGGCTTAGTATGGAAAAGATCTTCACCAAATTTCGGCAACTGCCCCGTACCATATAAGGTGTCATGGTTAACCAGATAAGGAACATAAGTTTCCAGATAACCATGCTGCTCAGTGTGAAGGTTCAGCATAAATTGCGCCAAGGCACGATGCAAACGGGCAATTTGCCCCTTCATCACCACAAAGCGCGAACCGGTCAGTTTAACAGCAGCGGCAAAATCCAAGCCATTCGCCAGTTCACCTAATGAAACATGATCTTTGATTTCAAAATCATATTTATGTGGTTCACCCCAGCGGCTCACTTCCAGATTATCATTCTCATCTTTACCTATTGGTGCAGAGTCGTCTGGCGTATTAGGAATACTTAACACCAAATCGCGGATCTCAGCCTGAAGTTTTTCCAGTTCGGATTTCGCTGTATCCAACTTCTCACCTAACTGGTTCACTTCCTGACGTAATGGATCAATATCTTCACCACGGGCTTTTGCCGCACCAATAGTTTTCGATCGGGAATTACGTTCTGCTTGCAGGGTTTCAGTTTCAACTTGTAAAACTTTGCGGCGCTCTTCTTGTTTGCGCAGCGTATCCACGTCAAGGGTGTAGCCCCTGCGAGCCAGTTTTTCGGCGACTGCGTCTAGCTCATTACGCAGTATGTTTGGATCGAGCATGCTTGTCCTATGCTTGTCGTTATTAAGTTAGATGATGTGAATAGACCCACAAGTTTATGGGCCATAAGATATTTTTACCCGTCAACCTTACCGCAACAGCAACATCAGCGATAGCGTTTTATCGGGCTATTTTGATCCTGTTCAGCAAGCCAGGCGAGTTTATCGCCTATTTTTCCTTCCAAACCTCTATTAGCCGGCTGATAATAGCGGGTTTCCCGCATTTCAGACGGAAAATAAACTTCACCGGCAGCGTAGGCGTTAGGTTCGTCATGAGCATAGCGATATTCTTCACCAAGCCCCATCTCTTTCATCAATTTTGTCGGCGCATTACGCAAATGTGCAGGGACATCATAGTCAGGCTTTTCCCTTGCATCAGCCAGCGCTGCTTTAAACGCGGTATAAACAGCATTGCTTTTCGGCGCACAGGCAAGATAAACAATCGCCTGAGCAATCGCCCTTTCACCTTCCGCTGGCCCAACTCGGGTAAAACAATCCCATGCAGCAATGGCGACCTGCATTCCCCTGGGATCCGCATTGCCAACATCTTCCGAAGCAATAGCCAGTAAACGACGGGCAACATATAGCGGATCGCCACCCGCGGTAATAATTCGGGCATACCAGTAAAGCGCAGCGTCAGGCGCAGAACCGCGCACAGATTTATGTAATGCTGAAATTAAATCGTAATAACGATCGCCTTTATTATCAAAACGGGCACTGCGCTCTCCGCTAACTTCATTCAATAGCTCCGGTGTCAAAACCCGTTGTCCCCGAGCATTGGTTTCTGCCATATCCGCCATCATTTCCAGCAAATTCAGTGAACGACGGGCATCACCAGAAACCAGCTCTGCAACCATGTGACGAGTGTTTTCCGGCAAAACAATATCCTGACCATGATAACCACGCTCTTTATCCTTCATGGCTTGATCAAGCACTTGTTCAATCTCTTCTATCGTCAATGATTTAAGCAGATAAACACGCGCCCGTGAGAGTAATGCCGAATTCAGCTCAAAAGAGGGGTTTTCTGTCGTAGCACCAATAAAGGTAATCGTGCCATCTTCAATATGTGGCAGAAAAGCATCCTGTTGGCTTTTATTAAAACGATGTACTTCATCAACAAATAAAATAGTTCTGCGCCCTGCATTCCGGTTTTGACGCGCTTTTTCAATAGATTCACGTATTTCTTTAATACCGGAAGTGACCGCAGATATGCGTTCAATATTCGCCTTCGCGTAATATCCAATAATTTCAGCTAATGTTGTTTTCCCCGTTCCAGGCGGCCCCCATAAAATCATGGAGTGCAGTTGCCCCGCCCGAATAGCTCTTGGCAATGGTTTTCCTTCAGCCAATAAATGCTGCTGGCCGATATATTGCTCTAATGTCACCGGCCGCATACGCGCGGCCAGTGGCTGGAATTCATTTTGTGAAAAATCGAGTGACAGGTTGCTCACTTAAAACCTCACTGGCGCTGATCATCCAGCGTAATGCCTTTCGGTAATGTAAAACTGAACTTTGCCGCATCCACATGGGTATTTTGCTGCCCTTTTAATTGATAGATACTTTTTTGTCCATCCTGCTCAACAGCCGAGAATTTCTGGATAGTGCCATCAGCCGTTACAGTAATAAAAAAGCGCTTCAAATTGCCATTGATATTATTCGGCGTCAGTTCAAAATCATTCCCTTTCTGGCTGATTTTATATTGAGACCAGTCTTTAGCATCGTTACGGGTAATTAGCATAAACGGCGTGTTACCCGTGGCATCTTTCAGCCAGTTGGCCGTTACCTGCTCAACAAACGGATTATAGAACCACAACGTTTTACCATCCGAGACCAAAACACTTTCATCAGGTGATGTCATATGCCAGTTAAACAGGTTTGGGCGTTTAACCCACAATTGACCTTCACCTTGCTGAATTGTTGCACCATCATCACTGGTTACTGTCTGAGTAAAGCTGGCATGAAAACTATTTACTTTGTCTAAACGTTCCTGCAAATCCTGGCTGGCATTTGCCCATGCGGAACTGATACCCATGCCAGCCATCAAACAACCCATCAATATTAGCTTCTTCATGTAAGAGATACCTTTACTCAGCGTTATTACCCGGTGTATTTGTTATCGGAATTGTCCGAGTTTAAAATTAATTATCCGCGCTCATGTGGCGGTGGTGCCAATACTCCACGATTGCCATTATGGCCTGGAGCACTGACAATCTGCTGTGCTTCCATCTGCTCTACAATCCGCGCAGCACGGTTATAACCAATACGGAACTGACGTTGTACACCAGAAATCGATACCCGCTGTTTTTCAGTAACGAATTCAACAGCCTGATCGAACAAGGCATCCAGTTCTTCATCACTGTCAAGACCTAAGCCACCTTCAGCATCATCACCACCACTGAGGATACTGTCAACATACTCAGGACGACCACGGGCTTTCCAGTCATTAACGACTTCATGAACTTCCTGATCCCGGACAAATGCGCCGTGAACACGCACCGGAATAGAGGAGTTTGGTGCTAAGTAAAGCATGTCCCCCATTCCTAAAAGAGATTCAGCACCACCTTGATCAAGGATCGTGCGGGAATCAATCTTACTGGAAACCGTAAAGGCAATACGGGTTGGAATGTTAGCTTTAATCAGGCCGGTAATAATATCGACAGATGGACGTTGAGTCGCCAAAACCAGATGAATACCGGCAGCCCGGGCTTTCTGCGCCAAGCGAGCAATCAATTCTTCTACTTTTTTGCCAACGGTCATTATCAGATCAGCAAATTCATCTACCATGACAACGACATAAGGCTCTTTTTTCAGCACAGGATGAGTGATATCCATGCTGTCGCCAGGTTTCCAGAATGGATGAGGAATGGGGCGGCCCATCTCTTCCGCCTGTTTAACCTTTTCGTTATAACCAGCCAGATTACGTACACCCAACGCGGACATCAGTTTATAGCGACGTTCCATTTCATTAACACACCAGCGCAGTGCATTCGCTGCGTCTTTCATATCAGTAACAACTTCAGTCAACAGATGCGGAATGCCTTCATAAACCGACAATTCCAGCATTTTCGGGTCAATCATGATAAAGCGGACATCCTCCGGTTTTGCTTTATAGAGAATGCTGAGGATCATGGCGTTGACCCCAACAGATTTACCCGAACCGGTTGTACCCGCCACCAGCAAGTGAGGCATTTTGCCCAAATCAGCGACAACCGGCTGACCACCAATATCTTTACCCAGCACAATTGTCAGTGGCGATGGATTATCGCGGAATTTTTCGCAATCCAATACTTCACGCAAATAGACCGTCTGACGTTTTCTATTCGGCAACTCCAAACCAACATAGGGTTTACCGGGAATAACTTCAACAATACGTACCGCTACCGCAGACAAAGAACGCGCTAAGTCTCTTGATAAGTTGGAAATACGTGATGCTTTAACACCGGGAGCCAAATCCAGTTCAAACCGGGTAATCACCGGACCTGGCGAGGAACCAACCACATCAGCTTTAACCCGATAATCACTCAGACGTGCTTCAATCAAACGGGAAGTTTGCTCAAGGGCAAACATATCAACTGGTTCCTCTTCTGCCAGCGGGCTGGCTAACAGATCAAGCGAAGGCATTGGCGTCGTTGGTTTTGGTAATGATTGATCATTACGAACCAGAAATGGATGAAACAAGCTAT
>NZ_JBHFKW010000026.1:0-71751 GCF_042879395.1 Photorhabdus sp. RM322S | reverse complement strand
TGGGATTATAAAAGCCAGCACCTGAATCCGGTGGTTTCGGCGGTGATAGCGATTGCTGTCGCCACCGTGACGGCAGGCGCAGGCATAACGGCTTCGGTGGCCGGATCAGCCGCAAGCACGGCAGGTTCAGCGGCGACGGCAGCGGGGGCTACCGCCAGTACCGCCGCTACCGTGGGTTCAATGGCTTACGGCGCGACGGCTTCCGGCATGGCGGCTCTGGCCTCTCAGGCGGCGGTTGCTCTGGTGGATAATCAGGGTGACTTGTCCAAAACCTTAAAGGCGATGGGAAGCAGTAACACTGTTAAATCCACTCTGACTTCAATGGTCATTAGCGGCGCACTGGCGGGCTTTGATAACGTGATGGGATGGGATAACGCAGCAAATGGCGCAAAACTAGATCCATCAAAGGCAAAATTACCTTCCCTGAGCAACGGCGACTGGAGCAAAGTGGCTCAACGGGTCGCGGGCCAGTCCATCATCAGTTCCACCTTGGGGACAACGATTAATGGCGGCAGCTTTAAAGACAATTTCACCGCAGCTTTGCTGTCTAATATTGGCAGCCAGATTAATGCGGAAGGGGCCAGATTGATTGGTGATAATGGCGAAGTACTGGGAGTGCCGGGTAAAACGTTGAGCCACGTAGTTGTAGCAGGGATCAGTGCTGAAATTGGTCGGGGAAATGTCAAAGGTGCAATGGCGGGGGCTTTAGCGGCGGAACTGGCTGGTGTGATGATGGGGGATAATCTCATCAAGGCTGAAAAATGGCAAAAAACATCAGAACAACAAGCACAAATTGCCCGTGCTTTAGGTGGCTTTGCCGGGGCCGTATTTACCGGTAAAGCAGACGGTGCTTACAGCGGAGCAAACAGTGCTGAAAATACTTTCCGGTATAATTATCTTGCACATCATCAACAAGAATTGATGGAAAAAGAGCTTGCTACAGAAACCAATTATCTTAAGAAAGCTCAAATTCTTAGTAAATGGGGGATCATCGGCTCTCAACAAGACCTCCATCTTGCCGCTGGCTTTGTATCCGGTGTTCCAGTAGAACTTTACGATAGTGTCATGGCGATTGTCGGGGCAGTTTCTAATCCGTCAGAGACAATAGATGCACTTAAAATGCTTTTAATGCAGGAAGATATGCCGGGCTTTATCTGGCAAGAAACGAAGGAGAACTATCTTAAGCAACTGGATGTCATCAAAGTTGAATACGAGAAAGCAGGCAGTGAAGGTGCATACAATGCCGGCTTGGAAATGGGAAAAATCGTAACAGGTATTGTTAGCACAGCTGCTGGCGGTTTAGGGCTTGTCAAAGGTTCAACATGGGTTACTACCAATGCTGTCGATAAGTTTGCTAAAGTAGCGGCAAAAACCCCACTTGAATATGTAAAAGAACCAACATTTAATCCTTATGGCTCAATTGGTGCAGGGCAACTGTGGTCTATTAAGGGACGACTAAAATATGTCCAATTACCAACAGAAGGTAAAATTAGATTTGTTCCATCGCCTAAATACACACCAAATCAGGCTTTACAAAAAGGCCCTAATAATGGGTATATTGATAAGTTTGGTAATGAATGGACAAAAGGACCTTCCAGAACTCAAGGACAACCTTTTGAATGGGATGTCCAACTTTCACCACAAGGAAAGATTCAATTGGGCTGGGCGAGTAGAGATGGTAAACATCTAAATGTTTCGCTTGACGGGAGAATTACACATAAATGAAAGATAAATTCACTTTCTATCAAGAGGTTATTATTCAAGATATTGATCGTGTAATAGAATATAGCCATCAAAAAGGTGTTATTTTTGGTATTGGTGAAGACGAAGGGTTAGGGAAATCATATGCTGTTTATATACCAAGCAAAAGTATAACAGTCTCATTATGGGAAAACGAAATTGAACCAACAGGAAAGACATTTAAACGCGAAGATTTTTACTAAAATTAAGTGTAATAGCCTGATGTATTAAAGACTAACCGGTCACTCAATTGCTATTGAGTGACCGCTATTATAGTGCCTATTTTCCTAACAAAAATTCACTATCACAAGATAGGGAACTCTTTATCATTTACTCTCAATCTTGATAGTCTTCATATGAATCCATTTAATTATTTTATAAAAAAGAGGCAATTACACAATTTAAATTACAGTCTCCTTATTGTGAATCTACCTGGTATTTACTATTCAATATCGTGATACATCAAATACACTTATTTAAACTTTTTTATACTATTTCACCCCGTCCAATAGCATTGTTTTTCTATGGTTTAATTTAAATCATTCCTTTTTTTATACCATTAATGTGATTTAACGCTTAAATACCTCTTTAATCATTATAACCTTTCTGGCAAATGAATTAGCCAGATTTTTCAATATTGTTGATGTAATAAAACGTTATTAAATGAATTAACCGATTTATTTAAGCATAATTTAAATAGATACAGGTGAATGAGGTTAAGTGAAAATCTAAAATCAGATGGCGAGTCTATTTTAACAAATAAACGATTTTATTCTGATAACCCTAATCATTTTCAAAATGATATTGACTAAATTACATGCCATTTATTATGCTAAAATAAATCTCTTTTTAAAAAGTTAAAAACTTTCTATTTAAACACACCACTAAACAATCAAATCACGTTTGAAAACTGAAGCAGGTAAATATCAAAGCAATATAAAGATATTACAGATAATGCGGATTTCAGCAGGCTGCGATCTGGATCTCGTCGGTACTCAGTGAGTGTCTAGCCCAAAGCTCTAACTATCAAGTTAGAGCTTTGCCCTTAATCGTAATCGGATTTTGTTATTATTTTTTCAACTGGCTTTGGAAATCACGTTGAGTGTAGCCGGTGTAGAGTTGACGGGGGCGGGCGATTTTCACACCGTCATCATGCATTTCGTTCCAGTGAGCTATCCAGCCGATGGTACGGGCAATGGCAAAAATAACAGTGAACATGGTGGATGGAATACCCATGGCTTTCAAGATGATACCTGAGTAGAAATCCACGTTCGGATACAGTTTCTTCTCAATAAAATATGGGTCGTGCAGAGCAATACGTTCAAGCTCCATCGCAACTTCCAGCAAGCTGTCATTCAGGCCAAGTTCATCCAGCACTTCATGGCAGGTTTCACGCATGACTGTTGCGCGGGGATCATAGTTTTTGTAAACACGATGACCAAATCCCATCAGACGGAAAGCGTCGTTTTTGTCTTTAGCACGTTCAATAAATTCAGGAATATGTTCAACTGACTGAATTTCTTCCAGCATACGCAGACAAGCTTCGTTTGCGCCGCCATGTGCGGGCCCCCAAAGGGAAGCGATACCTGCGGCGATACAGGCAAATGGGTTAGCGCCGGAAGAACCTGCGGTACGTACTGTTGAGGTAGAGGCGTTCTGTTCGTGGTCGGCATGCAGGATCAGGATGCGATCCATGGCACGTTCCAGCACTGGGTTCACTTTATATTCTTCGCATGGTGTGGAGAACATCATATGCAGGAAGTTGCCGGCATAGGAGAGATCATTGCGTGGATAAACGAATGGTTGACCAATAGAATATTTGTAGCACATTGCCGCCACTGTCGGCATTTTGGACAGCAGACGGTACGCGGTAATGTCACGATGACGCGGGTTGTTCACATCAAGGGCATCGTGATAGAAAGCCGCCAGAGCACCGGTGACGCCACACAGTACTGCCATTGGATGAGAATCACGGCGGAAGCCGTTGAACAGACGATGGATCTGTTCATGGATCATGGTATGGCGGGTAATGGTTTTTTTGAATTTCTCAAACTGTTCTTGTGTGGGTGTTTCGCCATAAAGCAGGATGTAGCAAACTTCCAGATAAGTGGATTTTATCGCCAACTGGTCGATAGGGAAACCACGGTGAAGTAATACGCCTTCATTACCATCAATGTAGGTGATCTTGGATTCGCAAGATGCTGTGGAAGTAAAACCAGGGTCGTAGGTATAAAAACCTTTGGAGCCAAGAGTACGAACGTCGATGACTTGAGACCCAAGGGTCGGTGTTAGCACGTCCAATTCAATAGCAACTGTACCATTTGGGGGGGTTAGAGTTGCTTTGTTATCTGCCATTACAGTCTCCTTAGCGCTTTCATTTTTATAACTCTTAACAACCACGGCAGAAAGATACAGTATAGAACCTATTTCATCAGGCATGAGGCTATTTTATTGACCATTCTTGGTGGTCAAAAACGGACCTGGAGAGTGCTCTGACAAAAGCGATAACTTTTGAATGCACTTTGGGATGGCCCGCGCCGGTGAGCGATTTATGAGTGAATCGCTTTTTACAGACTGCGTGCATATTCCGGTTTCTGCCCGCGATCTGTGCCCTCAATTTATTGGTAAGAATGGCCTACGCCAATGATGCCAACGGAATAGGTTCTTATACTGTGCTCCCTGGCACTGTACCACCGGAGAAAATTTGAAATCAGGCCAATATCACATTTAAGGCTGAAATCTCACCCCGGACGACAATGGTTTTCAGATTGTTAGCGAGTTTTTGAGTGTTATGTTTTATGCATGACTACAAAAAAAATTATGATTTGTGTGGACTACACAGTTACATAACTTTAGCTTTTAGTGAAGTCTTTCCTCTTATCGGAAATCAATCTCAAAAGTATTTTCAACCATATATGTAAGATAAATGTTTAAAGTTTGTCAAACAAGATAATTAATTTTGTGCAATATGTTTGAATCGTGATCTTAATCACTGTTCAGTGGAAATGTAGCTAATCATATTGTGTTGGAATTGTAATAATAATGTGAAGCACATATACTGCCGCTAGGTCTCCGGATTACCCTGCTGTAGGAGCACCCAGCGTAACTAAACCACGACATTTTTTAACATGAAGGATCTTTCATCTTGATTAAATGTTGTGTCTTTGTATCCTCTTATCGCTGTCTGATTTCCGCCCAGGTCCGGAGGAAGGAAAATAATAAAAGAGCTGTGTGGGCAAAATTGTGAAAAAACAAAGACCTGTCAACCTTGATTTGCAGACGATACACTTTCCAGTCTCTGCAATAGCCTCGATCTTGCACCGTGTCTCTGGCGTCATTACTTTCATAGCAGTAGGAATTCTCCTCTGGTTGTTAGGGATGTCTCTCTCCTCGCAAGAAGGGTTTCAGCAAGCCGCCGATATTATGACGGGATTTTTCGCCAAGTTTATCGTGTGGGGCATTCTGACCGCACTGGCTTACCATATCTGTGGTGGTATCCGTCATATGCTGATGGATTTCGGCTACTTGGAAGAAAACTTAGCGGTCGGTAGTCTCTCTGCCAAAGTGGCAATCGGGATTGCTGTGATTCTGTCGATTCTGGCTGGAGTACTGGTATGGTAAGTAACGCTTCTGCATTAGGTCGCACGGGTATCCATGATTGGTTATTATTGCGCGCGTCCGCAATCATTATTGTTTTATATGTTCTCTATATGTTGGTCTTCGTCGCAACAACGTCGGATATCACTTATGAAGTCTGGAGTGGTTTCTTCTCCTCATCCATCACTAAAGTCTTCACCGTGCTGGCACTGTTTTCCATCCTGGCTCACGCCTGGATTGGTATGTGGCAAGTACTGACTGACTATGTAAAGCCGCTGGCGCTGCGTTTGGTGCTGCAATTGGCGATTATCGTCGCACTGATGGCTTACTTGATTTACGGAACAATTGTGGTGTGGGGTGTATAGATGAAACTGCCAGTAAGAGAGTTTGACGCGGTCGTTATTGGCGCGGGTGGTGCGGGTATGCGCGCCGCGCTGCAAATTTCACAAATGGGATTATCCTGTGCTTTGATTTCCAAAGTATTCCCAACTCGTTCTCATACTGTATCCGCGCAGGGGGGCATCACCGTTGCGCTGGGCAATTCCCATGAAGATAACTGGGAGTGGCACATGTATGACACGGTAAAAGGTTCCGACTATATCGGTGACCAGGATGCGATTGAGTACATGTGTAAGACTGGCCCGGAAGCCATTCTGGAACTGGAACACATGGGATTGCCATTCTCCCGTTTGGATGATGGCCGGGTTTATCAGCGTCCATTCGGTGGTCAGTCAAAAAACTTTGGTGGTGAACAGGCCGCACGTACAGCCGCAGCGGCAGACCGTACCGGTCATGCATTGTTGCACACCCTGTATCAGCAGAATTTAAAAAATCATACCACTATTTTTTCTGAATGGTATTCGTTGGATCTGGTTAAAAACCAGGATGGCAGCATTGTGGGTTGTACGGCTATCTCGATTGAAAGCGGTGAAGTTGTTTATTTCAAAGCGAAGGCGACAATTCTGGCAACCGGTGGTGCAGGTCGTATTTATCAATCGACAACCAACGCTCACATTAATACCGGTGACGGCGTTGGTATGGCGCTGCGTGCCGGCGTACCTGTGCAGGATATGGAAATGTGGCAATTCCATCCGACCGGTATCGCGGGAGCTGGGGTTCTGGTAACCGAAGGTTGCCGTGGTGAAGGCGGTTATTTGTTGAATAAAGATGGCGAGCGCTTTATGGAGCGTTACGCGCCAAATGCTAAAGATCTGGCTGGTCGTGATGTGGTGGCCCGTTCCATCATGATCGAAATTCGCGAAGGCCGTGGTTGTGATGGTCCCTGGGGGCCTCATGCTAAACTGAAATTGGATCATTTGGGCAAAGAGGTGCTGGAATCTCGTCTGCCGGGCATTCTTGAGCTGTCCCGTACTTTTGCTCACGTTGATCCGGTAAAAGAGCCGATTCCGGTTATTCCAACCTGCCACTATATGATGGGCGGTATCCCAACGAAAGTGACCGGTCAGGCACTGGCTGTTAACGAGAAAGGCGAAGATGTGGTTATTCCGGGCCTGTTCGCTGTTGGTGAAATTGCCTGCGTATCGGTTCACGGTGCAAACCGTCTGGGGGGGAATTCTCTGCTGGATTTGGTGGTGTTTGGCCGCTCTGCCGGTTTACATCTGAAAGAGTCACTGATGGAGCAGGGCACCAGCCGCGAAGCCAGTGAATCTGATATTGAGCAATCACTGCAACGTCTGAACCGTTGGAACAGCACCCGTACTGGCGAAGATCCGGTGGGAATTCGTAAAGATTTGCAGGCGTGTATGCAGAATAACTTCTCGGTATTCCGTGAGGGTGATGCAATGGCGAAGGGCTTGGAAGAGCTGAAAGTTATCCGTGAACGGCTGAAAAGTGCGCGTTTGGATGATACTTCCTCAGAGTTCAATACCCAGAGAATTGAGTGTCTGGAACTTGATAACCTGATGGAAACGGCGTTTTCTACGGCTGTTTCCGCTAACTTCCGTACTGAGAGCCGTGGTGCTCATAGCCGTTTCGACTATCCTGATCGTGATGATGCGAACTGGTTATGCCATACCCTCTATCTGCCGCAAACTGAGACCATGACGCGTCGTGATGTCAACATGCAGCCAAAACTGCGTGAAGCATTCCCGCCGAAAGCGCGTACTTACTAATGAGTTGCTGATGATCCAGTTGCGAAGGAATAGATTATGAAGCTTGAATTTTCGATTTATCGTTACAACCCGGATGTTGACAGCGCGCCTCATATGCAGGATTACACGCTGGAAGCAAAAGATGGGCGTGACATGATGTTGCTGGATGCATTAATCCAGCTTAAAGAGCAGGACCCGACACTCTCTTTCCGTCGTTCTTGCCGTGAAGGGGTTTGTGGTTCTGACGGCCTCAACATGAATGGTAAAAATGGTCTGGCCTGTATTACACCGGTTTCGGCTTTGCGGCGTGGCAGCAAGAAAATTGTGATCCGTCCGCTGCCAGGTTTGCCGGTTGTCCGTGACCTGGTTGTAGATATGGGGCAATTCTATGCACAATATGAGAAGATTCGCCCATATTTGCTGAATGACGGTAAAAACCCGCCGGCGCGTGAACATTTACAGTCACCTGCACAAAGGGAAAAACTGGATGGCCTGTACGAATGTATTCTGTGTGCATGTTGTTCAACTTCTTGCCCGTCATTCTGGTGGAATCCAGACAAATTTATCGGACCTGCGGGGTTGCTGGCAGCCTATCGCTTCCTGATCGACAGTCGAGATACTGAAACCGATTCACGGTTAGATAAGCTGAATGATGCTTTCAGTGTTTTCCGCTGCCATAGCATCATGAATTGTGTCAGTGTGTGCCCTAAAGGGTTGAATCCAACAAAAGCCATTGGCCATATTAAATCTATGTTGTTAAAACATAGCGCGTAATTGGCTTGCCCTCCGCGCAGTTTTATCTGCGGAGGGCACAAAGAATTGAGAATGATGAGTTGCCAACTGCTAATGATGACAAAAGCTTTGAGGTAAGGAACCTTTAAAAACCATGTAACGGTTTTTAAAGGTTCCTTGAAGGGTTCCGAAACCCAAAAGAGAACATGCATAAAGCACGTCCAAATGAACCTTTTATCGACACCGCATTTAAGCGGTAATAGTTAACCACGGCGAAAACTAAAGCTTTTAAAGCTTAAGGGATCACAATGCAGAACGGCGCAATGAAGGACTGGCTGGATTCAAGCTTCCTGGCTGGTTCAAACCAGTCTTACATAGAGCAAGTCTATGAAGACTATATAACCGATCCAAACTCCGTTGATGCAAGTTGGAAAGACATTTTCCAACAATTGCCGAATGCGGGATTAAGCGGTGAACAACTCCACTCGCAGACGCGTGATTACTTCCGCCGCCTTGCGAAAGATACTACGCGTTATCACTCCTCTGTCAGTGATCCGGCAATGGATGCAAAACAAGTTAAGGTTTTGCAGCTCATCAACGCATTCCGTTTCCGCGGGCATCAAAATGCGAATCTTGATCCGTTGGGATTATGGAAACAGGATAGTGTTCCTGATTTAGATCCTGCTTTCCATAATCTAACGGAAGCCGATTTTGCCGAGACATTTAATGTCGGTTCTTTTGCTCTCGGCAAAGAAACGATGAAGTTGGCTGATTTGTATGAAGCCCTGAAACGCACTTATTGCGGTTCTATTGGTGCTGAATATATGCACATCACCAATACGGAAGAAAAACGTTGGATTCAGCAGCGTCTGGAATCTGTTACCGTCAGCTCTCAGTTCAGCGCAGAGGAAAAACAGCGTTTTCTGGCGGAACTGACGGCGGCTGAAGGTTTGGAACGTTATCTGGGCGCTAAGTTTCCGGGAGCGAAACGTTTCTCTCTTGAAGGTGGTGACGCACTGATCCCCATGTTGAAGGATCTTATCCGTCATGCGGGTAAGCACGATACACGGGAAGTTGTGATGGGGATGGCTCATCGTGGTCGCCTCAACGTTCTGGTTAATATCTTAGGTAAAAAACCGACGGATCTGTTCGATGAGTTTGCCGGTAAGCATAAAGAGCATCTTGGTACCGGCGACGTGAAATACCATCAGGGCTTCTCGTCTGATTTTGCCACCGAGGGCGCTAAGGTTCATTTGGCATTGGCATTTAACCCATCTCACCTTGAGATTGTCAGCCCTGTGGTTATTGGTTCAGTACGCGCCCGCCGTGATCGTCTGGATGAAGGTCGCAGCAATATGGTGTTGCCAATCACTATCCACGGGGATGCTGCCGTTACCGGTCAGGGCGTTGTGCAGGAAACCCTGAACATGTCTCAGGCCCGTGGTTATGAAGTGGGTGGTACGATTCGTATTGTTATCAACAACCAGATTGGTTTCACCACGTCGAACCCGAAAGATGCCCGTTCAACACAATACTGTACCGATATCATCAAAATGGTACAGACGCCGATTTTCCACGTTAATGCAGACGATCCAGAAGCGGTGGCATTCGTTACCCGTCTGGCTCTGGATTTCCGTAATGCCTTTAAACGTGACGTGATGATCGATCTGGTATGTTACCGCCGTCATGGTCATAACGAAGCTGATGAGCCAAGTGCGACTCAGCCAATGATGTATCAGAAAATTAAGAAACACCCAACGCCGCGTAAAATCTACGCTGACAAGCTGGTTACTGAGAAGTTGATATCAGTCGATGATGTGACTGAAATGGTTAATCTGTATCGTGATGCTCTTGACCGTGGTGACTGTGTCGTTGAAGAGTGGCGCTCAATGGGGCTGCACTCATTTACATGGGAGCCTTATCTTAACCATGATTGGGATGAAGAATATCCATATAAAGTCGATATTAAGCGTTTGCAGGATCTGGGCAGACGTATCAGCTCTGTCCCGGAAGAAGTGGAAATGCACTCCCGCGTGGTGAAAATCTATAATGACCGCGCAGAGATGGCTAACGGCGATAAATTGTTCGATTGGGGTGGGGCAGAAAATTTAGCCTACGCGACTTTGGTTGATGAAGGTGTTCCGGTGCGTTTGTCCGGTGAGGACGCGGGCCGTGGTACTTTCTTCCATCGTCATGCTGTTATTCATAATCAGACCAACGGTTCTGTTTATGTGCCTCTGGCGAACGTTCATAACGGTCAGGGTGCGTTCAATGTATGGGATTCTGTTTTGTCTGAAGAAGCGGTTCTGGCGTTTGAGTATGGCTATGCGACAACAGAACCCCGCGCTTTAACAATCTGGGAAGCACAGTTTGGTGATTTCGCTAACGGAGCACAGGTTGTTATTGACCAATTCATCAGCTCCGGTGAGCAGAAATGGGGCCGTATGTGCGGTCTGGTTATGCTGTTGCCGCATGGTTATGAAGGGCAGGGGCCTGAACACTCTTCAGCTCGCCTGGAACGCTATCTGCAACTGTGTGCAGAACAGAATATGCAGGTTTGCGTACCGTCAACGCCGGCTCAGGTTTATCACATGCTTCGCCGTCAGGCTCTGCGTGGTATGCGCCGTCCGTTGATTGTTATGTCGCCGAAGTCATTGTTGCGTCATCCATTAGCGGTTTCCAGCCTGGATGAACTGGCTAACGGTAAATTCCAGACAGTTATCGGTGAAGCTGATGCGCTGGATCCTAAAGGTGTTAAACGGGTTGTGCTCTGTTCAGGTAAAGTTTATTACGACCTGTTGGAGCAACGCCGTAAGAACGAACAAACTGATGTCGCTATCGTGCGTGTTGAACAACTGTATCCGTTCCCTCATCAGGATGTTCAATCAGCATTGGAGCAGTATGCCCATGTACACGATTTTGTCTGGTGCCAGGAAGAGCCATTAAACCAAGGGGCCTGGTATTGCAGTCAGCATAACTTCCGTGAAGTGATCCCATTCGGGGCTTCTTTACGTTATGCAGGTCGTCCTGCGTCTGCTTCCCCGGCAGTTGGATATACGTCAGTTCACCAGCAGCAGCAGCAAGAGCTGGTTAATGACGCACTGAACGTTGAATAAATAAGGATAGAAAATGAGTAGCGTAGATATTCTGGTTCCTGTTTTGCCCGAGTCTGTTGCTGATGCCACTGTTGCAGTCTGGCACAAAAAAGAGGGTGACCGTGTTGAACGTGATGAAGTGCTGGTTGAAATCGAGACGGATAAAGTGGTACTGGAAGTGCCTGCCAGTGAAGCCGGTGTTTTAGAAGCCATTTTGGAAGTGAAAGATGCAACCGTTCTGTCCAGTCAGCTTCTTGGTCGTATCCGTTTGGGCGATAGCACGGGTAAGCCGACAGAAGTAAAAGAAAAAACGGAAGCAACTTCGGCTAAACGCCAGACTGCGGGGTTAGAAGAAGAGAGCAACGACGCACTTAGCCCGGCGGTTCGCCGTTTGATTGCAGAGCATGATCTTGATGCCAAAGCGATTAAAGGTAGCGGTGTTGGTGGGCGTATTGTCCGCGAAGACGTGGAAAAACACATGGCTGATAACAAAAAGGTGGATAGTCAATCATCAGCTATTCCACTTTCTCTTTCTACTCAGGATTCGTTGTTGCCACACCGCAGCGAAAAACGTGTTCCAATGACTCGCCTGCGTAAGCGTGTGGCTGAACGTTTGCTGGAAGCGAAAAACAACACTGCGATGTTAACGACGTTTAACGAAGTTAACATGAAGCCGATTCAGGAAATGCGCAAGCTGTACGGCGAAGCGTTTGAAAAACGCCACGGTGTGCGTCTGGGCTTTATGTCTTTCTATGTGAAAGCGGTGGTCGAAGCACTGAAACGCTATCCGGAAGTGAATGCTTCTATTGATGGCACTGATGTGGTTTACCACAACTATTTCGATATCAGTATTGCGGTATCTACACCGCGTGGCTTGGTAACGCCGGTACTGCGTGATGCGGATGCACTGAGCATGGCTGAACTCGAAAAACGTATTAAAGAGCTGGCTATCAAAGGCCGTGACGGTAAATTGACCGTCGAAGAGCTGACAGGCGGTAATTTCACGATTACCAATGGTGGTGTATTCGGCTCTTTAATGTCTACGCCGATCATTAACCCGCCACAGAGCGCGATTCTTGGCATGCATGCCATTAAAGATCGTCCGATGGCGGTAAATGGTCAGGTAGAGATCCTTCCGATGATGTATCTGGCACTGTCTTATGACCACCGTCTGATCGATGGACGCGAGTCTGTAGGCTTTCTGGTGACCATCAAAGAGATGCTGGAAGATCCTGCACGTTTGCTGCTGGACGTATAGCAACATAATAAGGGCAGATACGCGCTAATATCTGCCCGGTCTGAAGTAAACAAATGTACATGCACAGCCAGTCTTTGGACTGGCTATATCCAAAGTAACAAAAAAATAAGAAGACAATTGCTCTTCTCAGATTAGATTATGGATAGAACATCATGAATTTACACGAGTATCAGGCAAAACAGCTTTTTGCACGGTATGGTTTACCCGCTCCGGCTGGTTATGCCTGCACTACACCGCGTGAAGCAGAAGAAGCGGCATCTAAAATTGGTGCTGGCCCTTGGGTGGTTAAGTGTCAGGTTCACGCTGGCGGTCGCGGTAAAGCGGGCGGCGTGAAATTGGTTAACAGTAAAGAAGAGATTCGCGCTTTCGCTGAACAATGGCTGGGTAAACGTCTGGTCACTTACCAAACAGATGCGCAAGGGCAGCCTGTTCACCAGATTTTGGTCGAAGGGGCAACTGATATTGCGAAGGAGTTGTATCTCGGTGCGGTGGTTGATCGTGGTACGCGTCGTGTAGTGTTCATGGCCTCTACTGAAGGTGGTGTTGAAATTGAAAAAGTTGCGGAAGAAACTCCGGAACTCATTCATAAAGCGATTATCGACCCACTGGTTGGTCCTATGCCTTATCAGGGGCGTGAACTGGCATTTAAACTGGGATTAACCGGTAAACAAATCAGCCAGTTCACCAAAATTTTCTTAGGATTGGCAAATCTGTTCCTGGAGCGCGATCTGGCTTTGGTTGAAATTAATCCGCTGGTTATCACGACTCAGGGTGATCTGATTTGCCTGGATGGTAAGTTGGGCGCTGATGGTAACGCACTGTTCCGTCAGGCTGAACTGCGTGAAATGCATGATCCATCTCAGGAAGATCCGCGTGAAGCGCAGGCGGCACAGTGGGAACTGAACTATGTCGCGTTGGATGGCAACATTGGTTGCATGGTAAATGGCGCAGGTTTGGCAATGGGTACGATGGATATCGTTAAATTGCATGGTGGCGCACCCGCGAACTTCCTTGATGTGGGTGGTGGTGCAACCAAAGAACGTGTTACAGAAGCGTTTAAAATCATCCTGTCAGATGAAAATGTGAAAGCCGTATTGGTTAACATCTTTGGTGGTATTGTCCGTTGTGACCTGATTGCTGACGGTATTATTGGTGCGGTGGAAGAAGTGGGTGTTCACGTACCGGTTGTTGTTCGTTTGGAAGGGAACAATGCTGAGTTGGGGGCGAAAAAACTGGCTGACAGTGGTTTGAATATCATTGCTGCCACCAGCCTGACAGACGCAGCTAAGCAAGCAGTAGCCGCAGTGGAGGCAAAATAATGTCTATTTTAATCGATAAAAACACCAAAGTTATCTGTCAGGGTTTTACTGGTAGTCAAGGTACTTTCCATTCAGAACAGGCGATTGCCTATGGCACCCAAATGGTGGGTGGTGTCACGCCGGGTAAGGGCGGTACTGAGCACCTGGGATTACCTGTTTTCAATACTGTTCGTGAAGCGGTAGAAGCGACCGGGGCAACGGCCTCCGTTATCTATGTTCCGGCTCCATTCTGTAAAGATTCCATTCTGGAAGCTATCGACGCTGGCATCAAACTGATCATCACGATTACTGAAGGTATCCCGACTCTGGATATGCTGGCTGTTAAAGTCAAACTGGATGAAGCCGGTGTTCGTATGATCGGCCCTAACTGTCCGGGCGTTATCACGCCGGGTGAATGTAAAATCGGCATTATGCCGGGCCACATTCATCTGGCAGGTAAAGTTGGTATCGTTTCCCGTTCAGGCACACTGACTTATGAAGCAGTAAAACAGACTACTGATGCAGGCTTAGGGCAATCTACCTGTGTTGGTATTGGTGGTGACCCAATTCCAGGTTCTAACTTCATTGATATCCTGAAATTGTTCCAGGAAGATCCGCAAACAGAAGCCATCGTAATGATTGGTGAAATTGGTGGTAATGCGGAAGAAGACGCGGCAGCTTATATTAAAGAGCACGTAACTAAGCCTGTTGTTGGCTACATCGCAGGTGTGACTGCGCCGAAAGGTAAGCGTATGGGGCATGCTGGCGCCATTATCGCAGGTGGTAAAGGAACCGCTGACGAAAAATTTGCTGCTCTGGAAGCGGCTGGCGTGAAGACAGTTCGTAGCCTGGCAGACATCGGTGATGCAGTGAAGGATTTACTCGTTGGCAAGTAAGCGTTGATAAGAGATGCTTATCTATGAGGCCACAGTGAAGTGGCCTCAGATCGTTAAAAAAGCTGGTTAATTTGATATCGACACTTTTCTTTGCAGGTTATTATCACCGACCAAAATACCACCGGCAGAAAGCACAGCATCTTCAGGTAATAATTCACTTTGGCTATCTGTCTTTTCTAAGACAAAATTATACACGTTTGATGGTTCCGATTTTCTCTGTTTAACTGAATTAAGGGTAGTTTGACCATCACGTGTATGTATTGTATCACCGTCCTTAAGGTCTTCGGCTTTGACTATTCCTCGTAATGTTGAGACAGGATGTGTTGGCGTCAGTGAAACCTGTTCACCATTATTGTAAATTAAATCAATAAATTCAGTATCGTGACCTACAATACGGCTTTTTACTTGTAAGATGCCTCCTTGCTTTGTTAAAACTTTATCGCCTGGGCGTATATTTTCAACTTTCCATTTTGAGCCGTCAGCCATATCTATTAATGTGCCTTCAGCAATACAACCATATTGGATTTGAATGGGCGGATAAAGGAGTTGTGACGCGCTCTCCACACTACCGGGGTTATTGGTAAAAGAAAACAGGACAGGAAATGCGTTATCACCTTGCTCTGTTACAATAGTAGCTTGTAGGTCTAGTATATATCTTTCGTTATTTTTCCAGCATATTGGTCCAAAATCAGCGTAACCTGTGTTTTTAGAAAATTCCCATGATAAATTTGTATTATTGCCTTTGAGACGATCATTATTGACTTTTTTATGTTTCCAAAATGTATCTTCATTTATATCTCTTGCTAATTTACATGCGCCGCCAGTATCGAGACCGACCAGTGTCAGATCTATCGCTGGTGAAATCCCTTGAGCTGCTTTAGGTTTCCTATTTTTATCAATGGCGATAGGGTGCTTGAATGTAACATTACCTATTATTTCCAGCTTGATTGTTGACTGATCATTTGGCTTACCTGGCGACGTAGGACTGTAATCACATTCACTAGGAGCTCCTGGTTTAGAGTTTGCTTTATTTAAGCAAACGATTATCGGTTTCTTTTCCTCAGGTGAATTATTTACATAAGTTGGCGCTTTGTTTTCCATACTTTGAGGAAAAAAGTTGCTAAAAGAATTTTCAAGGTCTTGCAGCGGCAGTGACTTCTCTACTATTGGCGCGTTATTGAGTGGTATCCCATTTATTTCCCCTTGGAAAAAGGAAATAGCTTGATACGTATTACCATGTTGTCCAGAGGTAGCAAAATTATATTCGGGGGTGGATAGTACAAAGTTCCGTACCCTATTATTCTTTGTATTTTCTTGTACAGATACATGTAGTGTTTTAACATCTTGGTTGTCAGAGCTAATAATTGAGAGGCCGCCCTGTAACTTTGCTTTTCCAGCGTTATTTTCAATTGTATTGCTGTTTGAAATATTAGAACCAGGAAAATATAGGGAAGCAAAAACAGTAGCTGAAATTGATTTGTTATTTTCGGAAAATACTATTCTAGGATGACTAATATAATTTTTTGGCTTTGTAACCGAATCTTGTATTTCAAGTCGTTGTCCATTCTTAAGTAATGCATTTTGGTGTACTTTCATAGTTTCGATATCTTCAAAAATATCAGGATGTGTCTGTTCTGTAATATGATGGGATTTTAATAATGCGATATATCCTTTCTCGTTTTGTGGTTGAGTTAAATCTATCAATGTGGGTTTATTAGGTTCAAGACTATTTAAGAACTGAGACATAGTCTGGCTTTCTTCGGCAGATAACTTAATTTTGTTATCAGCAAAGCATGATATTATAGGGGAAAATAACATGATGAAAAAAACAAGTGTTCTGTTGTATAGAGTCATAATTTTATCCTGTGAAATAATATAGGTTTTTTAAGGAATTAATTACATATACTTTATTTTTTAGTCTAAATAATATTAGCGCATTATTGTTTTAAACTGATAATTCATTAATTTTTTTAATTTACTTTGGAAATTATGAGTAAGATGAGTAGTAAAGATGCCTACTATATAAACTGACCGCCTTTCTGAAAAATTACACTTATTAGTCGAATCCGCCATATATATAATATTTTTACAGTATAGGAGGAATAGATACTAAAGGTGACGCTATAATCGTTTATATAATTAATAGTTTTTTGTAAAAGATTGTCAAGTTTCTCATGTCAGATTGTTAACAAATACCACTATTTTTCTCGTGGAACTCTTTATTTCACTTTATTAAGTTCTATTGCCGTATTCTTCTAGCTTTCATTTTAGAGAAAACCGGTTGACGCTGTAGGGCAAAAAGAAGTACGCCCGGTAAAGGAGACGATAGAACAGAGTCTTGCGGTATCATGGTCACCGTTATGCTCGTTTCCTAGGTTTGCTGAAAGTACAGATACTGTGTCTGTTAGCAGTAATAGCCAGAAATACCAAGAAGAGAGCGTTACGGGTCGCGCGTTTTGTGGTTTTTACCTCTGGATGTGGAAGGTTATTTGGTGCAATAGGGACACAATAGTGTATCTGTAGGTGATCAAATTAACCTAAGGGAAAATGGAGTCAGAACATTTTTCATAATGGCTGTTTTTCGTTGGCTGGATATCATTCTCAACCATAAAAATAATACAAATGCGTTACTTAGAAATTAGTGCTGACTAAAAAAGCCAGCACTTTGTTATTAATCTGAGAGATTAATTTGATATCGACACTTTTCTTTGCAGGTTATTATCACCGACAAGAATGCCACCGGCAAAAAGCACAGCATCTTCAGGTAATAATTCATTTTGGCTATCTGTCTTTTCTAAGACAAAATTATACACGTTTGATGGTTCTGATTTTCTCTGTTTAACTGAGGTAAGGGTAGTCTGACCCTCACGTGTATGTATTGTATCACCGATCTTAAGTTCATCGGCTTTGACTATTCCTCGTAATGTTGAGACAGGATGTGTTGGAGTCAGTGAAACCTGCTCACCATTATTGTAAATTAAATCAATAAATTCAGTATCGTGACCTACAATACGGCTTTTTACTTGTAAGATGCCTCCTTGCTTTGTTAAAACTTTATCGCCTGGGCGTATATTTTCAACTTTCCATTTTGAGCCGTTAGCCATATCTATTAATGTGCCTTCAGCAATACAACCATATTGGATATGAATGGGTGGATAAATGAATTGTGACGGATTGTCCCTAGCATGGGGGGCATTGGTATAAGAAAATGGGACAGCAAATGCGTTATCGCCTTGCATTGTTATAATAGTAGCCTGTAGGTCTAGTATATATCTTTCATTATTCCTCCAGCATATTGATCCAAAATCAGCGTAGCCTGTGTTTTTAGAAAAGTCCCACGATAAATTTGTATTATTACCTTTGTCAGGATCATCATTGACTTTTGTATGTTTCCAAAATGTATCTTCATTTATATTTTTTGCTAATTTACATGCGCCGCCAGTATCAAGACCGACCAGAGTCAGATCTACCTGTGATTTCTCTCCTTTATCGTTTTTAGACTTTCCGATTGTATCAATTTTGATAGGGTTATTGAATGTGACATTACCTATTATTTCCAGCTTTATTGTTGGATTACCTGGTGATGTTGGACCATAATCGCATTGACTAGGAGTTCCTGATTCAGGGTTTGCTCTATTTAAGCAAACGATTATCGGACTATCATCCGTTGGTAGATTTTTTACATAAGTCGGTGCTTGGTTCTCCATTGTGGCAGGCTGATAGTATTGAGCGAGATCTTCAAGGTTTGTCAGTGTATTTGACACAATTAATACTGGGCCACTAGTGAGAGGTTTCCCGCTTTTTTTCCCCTGGAAACTAGCAACAGTCTGAATAGAATCAAGTTCAGCAAGATTATATTTCTCAGTACCTATTGAAAAGTTTCGTACTTCTGTGTTGATTGCTTTTCCGTGTTTGGGTACGAGTATTGTTCTGCGCTTCCCATTTTTGTCTTTGCCAAGAATTGAGAGGGTACCCTGTACCGATATCTGTTGAGCGTTAGTTTTAATGGTATCGTTGCTTAAAGTAGTAAGAGGAGGAAAATATATGGAGCTAAGAACTTGAGCTGAAACTAATTTGGAATCTTCAGAGAATACTATTCTAGGATTACCAAAATGATTTGTTGGCTCTGTAGACGAGTTTGATATATCAAGTGATTCTCCTTGATCGAATATTACTTTTTTGGACGCTTTCATAGTCTTGATATTTTCAAAAATATCAGGATTGTTTTGTTCTGTAATACCGTGGGATTTTAATAATGCAATATATCCTTTCTCATTTTGCGGTTGAGTTAACTCGAGCGTTATAGGTTTATTAGGTTCAAGGCTCTTTATGAGCTGAAACATAGCCTGACTTTCCTCGTCAGATAACTTAATTTCGGTATCCGCAAAGCAGGATATTATAGGGGCAAACATCATGATGAAAAAAATAAATATTCTGTTATATAGAGTCATAATTTTATTCCATGAAGTAATAAATGGTTTATAAATAATGAATTACACATATTTTATATGATATTATCTGTATATAAATATAATATTAGAGTGTCACTATTCACTGAATCTTAAACTGATAGTGAATTAATGTTGTAATTTCATATTGAAAGTTATGAGTAAGGATAAAGATGCATAATAACTCCTCTTAGTTAGACAAATAGTTTTAAGAATATAT
The DNA here is from genome assembly GCF_042879395.1 of Photorhabdus sp. RM322S. Classification (NCBI taxonomy): domain Bacteria; kingdom Pseudomonadati; phylum Pseudomonadota; class Gammaproteobacteria; order Enterobacterales; family Morganellaceae; genus Photorhabdus; species Photorhabdus sp. RM322S. The sequence goes on along the minus strand of NZ_JBHFKW010000026.1, from coordinate 52,356 downwards.
ATGTAACATTTTGGTATTACAGGATTAAATGGATACTAAATAAAGATGGTATTATAATTAATAGTTCTTTGTAAAAAATTGTCAAGTTTCTCATGTCAAATTGTTAACAAACCCCACTGTTTTTCTTGTAGGACTTTTTTAATTTCATTCATCATAGAAGACGATGCCCGGTGGATATACAGGTAATAAAGTGCTATTAATAAAGACACTTTCCTTATATTTTTCACTGCTGCAAGTAGATACTGTATTTGTGCTTTCGACAGATCACGGAGCCGAGTATAATAATGACCATGATATTGTTTCGTATCGGTAAAGTTCCATTTCCATCCACAGGAACCTGAGATAAACTGGGCATCACATTGTTATATCATTCCTGACTGGCATGAAAAGAACTTCAGCTACTTATCTTGAAGTTCAAAAAAGTAAGATACGGGGCCATACGGCCCCGTGTTACTACAATTTATTGCCGGAAACGCTGATACTTTCTATTTCTTCCTGCAACTTCTTTCGTTTCAAGTTCCAGAGTGAATCTTCTGGCATTTGGATGCGAATATCTAAACGACAATGTTCAGAAATATCACAGGGTTCCCCATCTTGGTAGAATACCTGTTTGCCATTATCATCAACAGATTTGAGCCGCCAGTTCTGAAATTTCTCAGGTAAATGCGAATGTTGGCGATGGCAGGTTTCAATGATAATAGAACCATCAGGTTGGATATGATCGTCAACGAAAATCAATTCAAGATTATTATTGTTTTGGGGAACAGAAATACCGCCATGCACACCCCAAGCGCCATCAGTGTTATAGCCTGAAATATTTGATATGCGGTATATGCCTGTTCCTTCTTTTGTTACTTCTGCTCCCTCTGATTCTTCATTAGTTGAAAATGTGCCATCAGGATAGATTTCTATTATCGGAGAGGATATTTTTAGGTATCCATTAAAATCTGGTCTGGCATTAAGATTGTCCCAAAATTTACGTGTAAGTTTATAATATTCATTTATATGATCTGTACGATATGTATCGCCAAAATGGGTAAAAATCAGCCTGTGGCTCCATACATCGTCTTCCCCCTCGCTTGATTTACCATTCATATTGCTAATTCTTAATTGAACGCCACCGTTGCCACGTGGCAGCCCATATTGAGTCAGGAACAACGCGGAGGGGTTAAACCCGGAACAACCATTATGTAGATTTTCCAATCCGTCCAGATCACCGTGTTTCATTGAATGTATTACATTATCTGTTGATATCGCTCTTACATCCTCAGCATCAATAGTAATATCCCCGGTTAATACTTTCCCATTTATTTTTCGGGTATTGGGTACTTTTTCATTAATATTTTTACGTAATGAATTTATTATTTCCTGAGCAAGTTTCTGTGTCACTGCCAGCGTGTCATTATCGCCAATTTCATTTGTTAGTTGAACAATTCCCTTTTGTGTTAATGAGGCATTGGGAATTTTTGCTGTGGTTACTTTTTCTAACGCTTTATTTAACTGCACGGTGAGTTTATCTCTATCTCCATCATCCAGAACATCCTCACCAGATTGTGTTGCAATAAAATCAGCCACCACCGATGATATGGTTGACGATTGACGTAATACCTTATTTAACAAGTGAATGTAAGGGGAAATATCACCTGCTGGAATTCCATCTTGCAAATTTTTATTAATTTCATAATCTCCTTGGCTCAACACATTAGAATTCTTGCCGAAAGAAAAAGATTTAAAATCATTTTTTTGATTCATAAACACTCCTTATATAAAATAACATTATTTTATAATCAACATATTGAATTATTGAAAAATACTTCAATAATTCATATCAATTACAGTCTAGTTCAGTTGATTAATAATTAAATGTTCTTATAACTTAAAGGATTAACTATTTTTAGTTAATTGGTGAAAATAAGAAATTCAACATGTAAAAATTATTGTTATCTCTCTTAATTTCTTATTATAAAACACCCTCAATAATATCCGCATTATTTAATAATCAATTTACAGTGAAAACATTAATGAAATAAAATTTTACAAAGATTTAATTTTGAAGTAAATGACCAGAAAAAATAATTATTCATTTAATGAGTATACATATACCAAGCCTTCAGTTTCTCAAAAATTCCATTTAGACCAATTAAATAGCTTTCCATAATACCGATACACCTATGCATTTTGTTTTCTTCTTGAACAATATTGGTTCTATAACCTATCTCACTGTTTTCACGGGCCGTTTAGATGAAAAGGCTGTATGTCTTGGTGCACAAGGGCTAGTTGGAAGTGAAGCATAATTATGAAAGCTTATTTAATGTTTTGTGACAATGAAACATTAGCTCGACTCAGTAATACCAAATGCTTTTTCCAGTCCAGCAACAACGCTTTTTCAGCTTCTGACCGCATCTTAGTTTCAACAGCGTATTGTGGTGGTGACTGGTGCGAGCCTGGAAGTGCCGGTCTGCGAGAATCGGGGTACTAAGTCATTATCCTAAGTTTGGTGAGGTTTGTCACAAGGAGGAAGTTTAGTTTTCAAGCTGCGTGCCATTATTGCTATCTGAATGACAGTCAAATGGTGGCTATCTCACTGCTAATGCAACGTTAATAACAATATTTTCTTAAGGATGAAAATAAAAAGTTAATTTTAAAAGTCATTTCACAGCAATATGGAAATCAACAATTATCTAAAGAAACAAATAATTAACAATATGCCAACCAAAATGAAATAATAGATAATACAGTTAACACTGGCCAGAAAAAAATTATTAAAATCAAGTTATTACTATAGCATTATTTTTCTAATTTGCTTAAATTGATCCTGATCAATAAGTTCCCATTAAACAATAACTGCAATTATTGACCTACATTCAGAATTCTAATCTGAATCACGTAAAACGTATTTATTGTATGGGAATATAAGCGTACTATACTATTAGTCTAATTAGGTTTTTAATTCACTTGGTAATGAGTTGTTATTTTAGAGGCATTTATTGCTGGTAGTTATAAGGTTTCCGTTTTAGAACTCTGAATAGGTTCTTGTACGAAGCCAGGTTGCCGCAAGCCGGTGCTTTCCTGCTAGGAGCAAGGAGTCAAGATGTTTGATATTGTCGAACTGTCACGATTACAGTTTGCCTTAACTGCAATGTATCATTTCCTGTTCGTTCCGCTAACGCTTGGCATGGCGTTTTTGCTGGCGATTATGGAAACGGTATATGTGCTCTCCGGTAAACAAATTTATAAAGATATGACAAAATTCTGGGGCAAGTTATTTGGTATTAACTTTGCTCTGGGTGTCGCAACAGGGTTGACCATGGAGTTTCAGTTCGGGACTAACTGGTCATATTTCTCTCATTACGTCGGTGACATTTTCGGCGCGCCTCTGGCGATCGAAGGTCTGATGGCGTTCTTCCTGGAGTCCACATTCGTCGGTTTGTTCTTCTTCGGTTGGGATCGTCTCAGTAAAAAACAGCACTTGGCGGTAACCTGGCTGGTTGCGTTAGGTTCTAACTTCTCTGCACTTTGGATTCTGGTTGCTAATGGTTGGATGCAAAACCCGATTGCTTCTGATTTCAACTTTGAAACCATGCGTATGGAAATGGTGAGTTTTGCCGAATTGGTACTGAACCCGGTTGCTCAGGTGAAATTTGTTCATACTGTTGCGGCAGGTTATGTGACGGGGGCGATCTTCGTTCTTGGTGTCAGTTCTTACTACCTGCTTAAAGGTCGTGATATTCCATTCGCTAAACGTTCATTTGCGATTGCTTCAAGTTTTGGGATTGCCGCTGTGTTGTCTGTTATTGTGCTGGGTGACGAATCCGGTTACGAAATGGGTGATGTACAGAAGACTAAACTGGCCGCAATTGAAGCTGAATGGGAAACTCAGCCACCTCCGGCAGCCTTTACACTGATAAGTATCCCGGATCAGGATAAAATGGAAAACAAATATGCCATTCAGATCCCTTATCTCATGGGCCTGATTGCCACCCGTTCTGTCGATACCCCGGTTATTGGTCTGCGTGATCTGATGGACCAGCATGAGCTGCGGATCCGTAATGGTATGAAAGCTTATCAATTGTTGGAAGAGTTGCGGGCAGGTAACACGGATCCAACTGTTCGTAGCGCATTCAATGAAAGTAAGCAGGATCTTGGTTATGGCATGTTGTTGAAGCGTTATACCAGCAAAGCGACTGATGCCAGCGAAGAGCAAATCAAGGCCGCTGCGAAAGATTCCATTCCTCGCGTTGCTCCGCTCTATTTTGCATTCCGTATCATGGTTGCAGCAGGTTTCCTGATGTTACTGTTGATTGGTCTGGCGTTTTGGAGCGTTATCCGTGGCCGTATTGGTGAACAAAAATGGTTACTGCGCGCAGCATTGTACAGCATCCCATTGCCGTGGATTGCCATAGAATCAGGCTGGTTTGTGGCCGAATATGGTCGTCAGCCGTGGGCGATTGGTGAAGTTTTGCCAACAGCGGTGGCGAGTTCCAATTTGGCAGCCAGCGATATCCTGTTCTCAATGGCGCTGATTTGTGGTCTTTACACCTTGTTTCTGATCGCAGAAATGTTTTTGATGTTCAAATTCGCCCGTCGTGGTCCAAGCAGTCTGAATACTGGCCGCTACCACTTTGAACAGAAAACAACTTCGGCGCACAATGCTCAGTAATAAACGGGAGTCCACTTATGTTTGATTATGAAGTACTACGGTTTATATGGTGGCTGCTGATTGGTGTGTTGCTAATCGGTTTCGCGGTAACTGATGGTTTTGACATGGGCGTGGGTGTCCTGTTACGTATCATCGGTAAAAACGATACTGAACGCCGCATCATGATTAACTCAATAGCACCCCATTGGGATGGTAATCAGGTTTGGCTGATCACCGCCGGTGGCGCATTGTTCGCAGCATGGCCGACGGTTTATGCCGCCGCGTTTTCTGGCTTCTATGTCGCCATGATCCTGGTGTTATCCGCGCTGTTTTTCCGTCCGGTTGGTTTTGACTACCGTTCCAAACTGGAAAGCCGTAAGTGGCGCAACATGTGGGATTGGGGGATATTTGTCGGTAGTTTCGTTCCGCCATTAGTTATCGGTGTGGCATTCGGTAATCTGTTACAAGGGGTGCCATTCAACGTTGATTCCCAACTACGCCTGTTCTATAGCGGTTCGTTCTTCGGATTGCTAAATCCATACGGTTTGTTGGCGGGTGTGATCAGCCTGATGATGATTGTGACTCAGGGGGCAACTTATCTGCAAATGCGTACTACCGGTGAACTGCGTCTGCGTTCCCGTGCCGCCACTTATATCTGTGCGCTGGTAACAATGGTTGCTTTCCTGCTGGCAGGTGTATGGCTGATTTATGGTATTGATGGTTATGTTGTGACTGGCGGCTTGGATACAATGGCTCAGTCTAACCCATTGCATAAAGAAGTTGCTCATCAGGTGGGTGCCTGGATGACCAACTTTAATCACTATCCGTGGCTGTGGGCGTTACCGGCACTGGGTGTTGTTTCTCCTCTGCTGACGATATTGATGACCGGTATGAATCGGGCAGGATGGGCATTCCTGTTCTCTTCACTGACCATTGCTTGCATCATTATGACCTGTGGTGTGACGATGTTCCCATTTGTTATGCCATCAATCACTAATCCAAATGTCAGCCTGACAATGTGGGATGCGACTTCAAGTTTGTTGACACTGCGCGTCATGTTTGTGGTTGCACTGATTTTTGTCCCAATCATTCTGGGATATACCATTTGGTGTTACTACAAAATGTTTGGGCGTTTGGACAAAAGCTTTATTGAAAATAACAAACATTCACTGTACTAAGGAGCACAGAGCATGTGGTATTTTGCTTGGATTCTCGGAACGCTCTTGGCGTGTAGTTTCGCTATAATCGCTGCCTTAGCACTTGAGCATAATGAAGCGGAAAAAACCGCTGAAAATAGTGAGAAATAATGTTGATAGATAAATGCTATCGGCTGATGGATAAAGGTCCTGTAAGGGGCCTTATCCTTATTATGGCGTTGGTGCTTGCTTCTTGTGTCTTCTGGGATCCCGCCCGTTTTGCGGCAAACACCAGTTCATTGCACTTATGGCAAGGCGTTTTACTCATTTGACATCCTCCCCCACTTTCGCACTTCGTGACTCAAGAGGGGATTCCCGTTAGTGGGCGACGGCTGATCGCTCTGCGTCTGGTTCCTGCTTCGACGGGCGGCCTGATTGCACCCTCCCTCCACAGGCAAGCACGGCATGTCCTGCCGCTAAAATGTTACGAGCTCCGTTGATATCGGCATTTTCCGTATATCCGCATTCAAGGCACTCGAATTGACTTTGTGATATGCGGTTTTCTTTCGCTGTATGACCGCAACATGCGCACCGCTGGCTGGTGTATGCCGGAGGGACTGCCAGTACCTGACCGCCGCGCCAGCGCTGCTTATATTCTAGCTGACGGCGCATTTCATACCAGCCCTGATCCAGTATCGCGCGATTTAAGCCTGATTTAGCCCGAACGCTCCTTCCGGGCTGTTCTGCCGTGCCTTTCGCTGACTTCGACATGTTACTGACCTTCAAATCTTCAATCACGATCATCGCGTGGTTTTTGCTTATTTTCGTGGTGGTCTTATGAAGGTAGTCGCGGCGAATATTGGCAATATGCGAGTGCAGACGCTGAATTTTTCGCTTCTGTTTCTGCCAGTTGGCGCTGAACTTAACTTTGCGGCTTAACTGTCTCTGGCGCTTCGCCAGCTTGCGCTGGCGGGTTTTAAAACTGTTGACCGGTTCGTATATCGTCCCGTCTGAGAGCGTCGCCAGTTTCGATATCCCGGCATCCAGACCCACCATTGTTGTTGATTCGTGGTGTGGCTCAGAGGCTTCTATCTCGACTTGAAACGACACATACCATTTACCCACTGACTGGCTGATCGTGGCATTTTTGATTTTGCCGTTCACCTCCTGCGATTGCCGGAACTTTATCCATCCGAGCCCAGAAGGCAGCCTGACTCTGCGATTTTCAAGGAGACAATATTTTTCAAAATTGACGAACCGGATTGAATCCCTGCCGTCATTTTTTCGTTTCCATACAGGCGCTTTCGCTGCCAGTGTTTTATCGAAGCTACGCCTCCATGCCCCCTGTAAGTCTTTAAGTTTTTGTTGAAGGTTATCGGTGTAAGCTTCCTGTAAGAAGGCGTATTCCGGTGTTTTTTTCCACCCCGTGAGCATTCGGTTGAGTTCAAACGCGGAGGGAAGTTTTCCGCCGGAATCCAGAATGTGTTTTGTTACCTGAAGTCCGTGATTCCAGACAAAACGAGCACACCCGCATAACTGCCGCAAACGCGGCAACTGTTCTTCAGTTGGCTCTAGTCTGAACTTGTAGGCTTTCAGTATTAGCATTATCATTCAGTGTGTAGTAGGTTTACTCTCTATTTTACTGTGCCTTCGGCTAACTTCAATGCAAAAATACAAAATTAATCGTTCACGACATGCCGCCTTTCTTTTGCATGTACATCTTGTGTTTGTGACCAAATACCGTAGAAAGATTCTTGGCGAGCGACACTATTCAGCCTTTCATCAGTATGCAGGTGAAATCTGCCGTGACTTCGGCGCAGAACTTAAAGGGAGTCACGGCGATTTAGATCATGTTCATATGCTGATTGAGTATCCCCCGACCGTTCAGCTATCGGTATTGGTTAACTCGCTGAAAGCGGTAACCTCCCGTCGCTTACGTAATGAGTTTCTGGACTTACGCGAAGCATACGGAAAGGCCGTTCTCTGGTCTCGCTCCTACTTTGCGGGTTCATGCGGTGGAGCACCGCTGGAAGTGGTGAAACAATACATTCAACATCAGCGTGGCTGATGATCCTACGGGCTTTTCAAGCCCGTCCAAATTCCCCTCCCGCCTGATGTCGGCGGGAATACCCTTTGGAGGTAAAGATGGGCTGTGTGCACAGGTGTAACTTTCGGGATGGGTTTTCACCCAAGAAATATTGTCTGGCGTATCTTTTTCTTTCCTCTGCCTGCGTTCTTAATTTTGATTTGGGGCTTGTACCACTTCTTCTATTAGTTAATTCTGTATGTTATGGGATTTTTAGCCAATAAATTTTTTATTTGCACATTATTCCAAAGCTGCATGGTCTTGAGTATAGTGGCAGCGTTAATTCGCCTTACTTAGGATTGAAAGTGAGTAATACGTTGTTCCGTTGGCCCGTCCGTGTTTATTACGAAGATACAGATGCTGGTGGGGTAGTTTATAACGCCCGTTATGTCGCCTTTTATGAAAGGGCCCGCACAGAGATGTTGCGTCAGCATGGCATTCATCAGCAGCGTTTACTTGATGAACAAATTGGATTTGTTGTTCGGCGTATAGTGGTTGATTATCGAGCCCCAGCCCGGCTTGATGATATGTTGGAGGTGGAGAGCGAAATTACGGATATTCGTAGAGCATCTTTGACATTTATTCAACGCATTGTTGATGTTAACGGAATAATTCTTAACAGCGCAGAAGTTTTAATTGCCTGCGTGAATACATCTCAAATGAAGCCGATTGCGCTTCCTAAGTCCATTGTCGCGGAGTTTAAGTAGTGACTGACATGAACATTCTTGATTTATTCCTGAAGGCAGGCCTTTTGGTGCAGCTGATCATGCTTATTTTGATCTGCTTTTCCATTGCTTCATGGGCAATCATTATTCAAAGGACCAAAATTCTCAATACGGCGACCCGTGAAGCGGAAGCGTTTGAAGACAAATTTTGGTCAGGTATTGAATTATCACGCTTGTATAAGGAAAGTCAGTCTCGCCGGGATTCTCTGGGTGGAACGGAACAAATCTTTTATTCCGGGTTCAAAGAATTTGCCCGTTTGCACCATGCAAACAACCATGTGCCGGAAGCGGTGGTAACAGGTGCTTCACGTGCAATGCGTATATCTATGAACCGTGAACTGGAAACACTGGAAAGCCATATTCCATTCTTGGGTACAGTGGGTTCAATTAGCCCGTATATCGGTTTGTTTGGTACCGTTTGGGGGATCATGCATGCATTTATCGCATTAGGTGCGGTAAAACAGGCAACTCTTCAGATGGTAGCACCAGGTATTGCAGAAGCGTTGATTGCAACGGCGATTGGCCTGTTTGCTGCTATTCCGGCTGTTATGGCATACAACCGTCTGAATCAGCGCGTTAATAAGCTGGAGCAAAATTACGATAACTTTATGGAAGAGTTTCTGGCTATTTTGCACCGTCAGGCTTTCGCTGCTGAAAATAAAGCTGAAAACAAATAGTAAGGGGAGAGGCTATGGCACGCACTCGTAGTCGCAAGCGTGAGCTGAAATCCGAAATCAATATCGTTCCCTTACTGGACGTGTTGCTGGTTTTGTTGCTTATTTTTATGGCGACAGCACCGATTATCACTCAGAGCGTAGAAGTTGATTTGCCGGATGCAGTAGATGCCAAAACGGTTTCCAGCTCCGATAACCCGCCGGTCATCGTGGAAGTTTCTGGTGTTGGTCAATACACTATGGTAGTTAACCATGAACGACTGGAATTATTACCTGAGCCGCAGATTATTGCTGAAGCGCAGGCCCGAATAAAAGAGAACCCGAAAACCGTTTTTTTGATCGGTGGTTCGAAAGAAGTGCCTTATGATGAGATTATTAAAGCACTGAACATGTTACATCAGGCCGGTGTGAAATCCGTTGGTTTAATGACTCAGCCTATCTGAGTCTGGCCGGCAGTTGCTGTTATTTAAAGATTTTGGATATCGAGCGTGGGAAAGACAAACGGGCAAAACAATAAGCTAAATCGCGCCGTTATCGTTTCGGTTGTGTTGCATATTATTTTGATAGGGTTACTTATTTGGGGTTCCCTGACGCAAAAAACTGAAATGGGTGGTGGCGGACAAGATGGTTCTGTTATTGACGCTGTTATGGTCGATCCGAATGCGGTAGTACAACAGTACAATCAACACCAGCAGCAGCAAGCTGACGCTAAACGTGCAGAACAGTTACGTAACAAGAAAGCGGAGCAGCAAGCAGCCGAATTGAGAGAAAAACAGGCTGAAGAGCAGGAGCGCCTGAAAGCGGTAGAAGAAGAGCGGATTAAAACGCAACAGGTTGCGGAAGAACAGAAAAAGCAAGCGGTGGAAGCAGCTGCCAAAGCCCGTGAAGAGCAAAAACAGGCAGAAGAAGCTGCGGCAAAGGCTAAGGCTGAAAAAGAAAAACTGATTAAAGATCAGGCTGAGGCACAGGAAAAAGCAGAAGCTGAAGCTAAAAAAGAAGCTGAAGCCGCTGCTGCTAAACAAAAAGCTGCGGAAGAAGCGAAAGCCAAAGCGGAAGCTGAGGCTAAAGCAAAAGCCAGGGTTGAAGCGGATGCTAAAGCCAAAGCTGAGGCAGATGCAAAAGCTAAGGCAAAAGCTGACGCTGACGCCAAGAAAAAAGCGGCGGCACAAGCCGCCAAACAGGCAAGTGAAGTTGATGATTTACTGGGTGGTTTAACTTCTAATGCGCCAAAGCAGGGCGGTGCTTCTGCTGCGGGTAAAGGTGGTGGTAAGAAAAGTGGTGCTTCAAATTCTGATATTAATAACTATCTTGGGCAGATTCAGATAGCAATACAGAATAAGTTTTATGATCCAAGTATGTATCGTGGGCGTATGTGTACATTACGGATTAAGCTTGCTCCTGATGGTTTGCTGATAGATATAAAACCAGAAGGCGGGGATCAGGCACTGTGTCAGGCTGCGGTAGCCGCAGCTAAACAAGCGAAAATTCCGAAACCACCAAGTAAAGAGATTTACGAAGTGTTTAAGAATGCTCCGATTGATTTCAAACCTCAATAAGATTGTTATTTATAGAGATTATTAATAACAAACAAAACCATTCAATGTTATTAAGCTATCTGGTTTTGTTTGTTGACGTTTGTTAATATTCTGCGAATTATTGCGGCATTCCATCTGCGATAAGGGAGAGATGATGAAGCAGGCTTTTAAAGTAGTGCTGGGCATTTTGATGTTGTGGGCCGCTGTTGCTCACGCAGAAGTTCGTATTGAAATCACACAAGGTGTCGATTCTGCACGTCCTATTGGTGTTGTGCCATTTAAATGGACTGGGGCGGGTAATGCACCTGAAGAGATAGGTGCGATCGTTGGGGCGGATCTTCGCAACAGCGGTAAATTTAATCCTATTGATGCCAGCCGTATGCCACAGCAACCGACGACTGCATCTGAGGTGACGCCTGCTGCGTGGTCGGCACTGGGGATTGATGCGGTTATTGTCGGGCAGATTCAACCCAGTGCGGATGGTAGTTTCCTGATTTCTTATCAGTTGGTTGATACCGCTGGCGCTCCGGGAACCGTTCTTGCCCAAAATCAGCTTAAAGTGACTAAGCAGTGGTTGCGTTATGCGGCGCATACCGTCAGTGATGAAGCGTTTGAAAAGCTGACTGGCATTAAAGGCGCATTCCGTACTCGCCTGGCTTATGTTGTGAAAACGAATGGCGGCAAATATCCATATGAGCTGCGTGTATCCGATTACGATGGTTACAACCAGTTCACTGTTCACCGTTCGCCAGAGCCATTGATGTCACCGGCATGGTCTCCTGATGGCGCTAAACTGGCTTATGTGACTTTTGAGAGTGGCCGTTCTGCCTTGGTTATTCAGACCTTAGCCAGCGGTGAAGTACGTCAGGTTGCTTCTTTTCCGCGTCATAACGGAGCACCTGCATTTTCCCCTGATGGCAGTAAGTTGGCGTTTGCCCTGTCCAAATCGGGTAGTTTGAATCTTTACGTGATGGACTTGGGTTCAGCTCAGATCCGTCAGGTTACAGATGGCCGCAGTAACAATACTGAGCCAAGTTGGATGCCGGATAACCAGACTTTGGTCTATACCTCCGATCAGGGTGGTCGTCCGCAGTTATACAAAGTCAATATTAATGGCGGTGCTCCGCAACGCCTCACTTGGGAAGGCACACAAAACCAGGATGCTGATGTTAGTTCCGATGGTAGTTTTGTGATGATGGTCAGCTCAGAGAGTGGTAAGCAGCACATTGCTAAACAAGATCTGGCAACGGGAACCGTTCAAACTTTGACGGATACGTTCCTGGATGAAACGCCAAGTATCGCACCTAACGGCACTATGGTGATTTATAGCTCCACCCAAGGGTTGGGGACTGTATTGCAGCTAGTTTCGACTGACGGGCGTTTCAAAGCGCGTCTTCCGGCGACTGATGGACAGGTAAAATTTCCTGCCTGGTCGCCGTATCTGTGATGCATAATAATATGTATGGCAAACTATAAAAAGGATCAAAAGAGATGCAACTGAACAAAGTGCTAAAAGGGCTGATGTTAGCTTTACCCGTTATGGCCGTAGCAGCGTGTAGTTCTAACAAGAATGCTGATAACGATCAGACTGGTGTAGGCACTGTTAACGAAACTAATGCGGGTCTGTCAGCAGAAGAATTAGCTCGTCAGCAAATGCAAGAGTTGCAAAACAACAACATTGTATATTTTGGTTTCGATAAATACGACATCAGCTCAGATTTTTCTCAGCTGTTAGACGCTCACGCAGCATTCTTGCGTAGCAACCCATCTTATAAAGTTGTTGTAGAAGGTCATGCTGACGAACGTGGTACTCCTGAGTACAACATCGCATTAGGTGAACGCCGTGCTAACGCAGTGAAAATGTACCTGCAAGGTAAAGGTGTTTCCGGTGAGCAGATCTCTATCGTCTCTTACGGTAAAGAGAAACCAGCGGTACTGGGCCACGAAGAAGCAGCATATGCTAAAAACCGTCGTGCAGTATTGGCATACTAAGAGTAATTCATGAACAGTAACTTCAGACGTCATTTTTTGGGTCTGTCGTTATTGGTTGGCGTAGCGGCTCCCTGGGCCGCTATTGCCCAAGCGCCAATCAGTAATGTCGGCTCGGGTTCTACCGATGAGCGCCTTACCCAATTAGAGCGTATTTCTAACGCTCACAGTCAGCTGTTGACCCAGCTCCAGCAACAACTTGCTGATTCTCAACGTGATATCGACATGCTCCGTGGGCAGATTCAAGAGAATCAGTATCAGCTTAATCAGGTTATAGAGCGGCAGAAGGATATTTATCAGCAACTGGAAGGCGCTACCCGTTCTGCGGATAGTAAATCTGCTAAAAATACAGCATCTTCAGCAGCAAGTAATAGTGGTAATCAGGCGTCTTCAGCTACTAGTACGGGTAGCGAGAAGGGTGATTATGACGCTGCCGTTTCTTTGGCGGTGAATACCAAAGAATATGATAAAGCGATTACTGCCTTTCAGAGCTTTGTGAAGTCTTATCCAAAATCGAGTTATATGCCTAATGCGAATTACTGGTTAGGGCAGCTTCACTATAACAAGGGTAAGAAAGACGACGCTGCTTATTATTTTGCGACAGTAGTAAAAGATTACCCTAAGTCTCAAAAGAGTGGTGAATCGTTGTATAAAGTTGGTTTAATCATGCAGGACAAGGGCCAGAAGGATAAAGCTAAATCTGTTTATCAGCAGGTTATGAAACAGTATCCTGGTTCGAGTGCGGCCAAACTGGCTGAAAAAAAGCTTTCTGCGTTGTAATTACCGACCCCGGAAGATAGTATTAATACATTTTCGGGGTTGTTTGAGTGTTTAATAGGCATTTAAACGTAATTTGAAAAAATAATCATTGCGCTACGCGGAAAAATCAGTAATATATGCCGCCGTTGCCGAGAGAAGTCACAAGATGGGTCGTTAGCTCAGTCGGTAGAGCAGTTGACTTTTAATCAATTGGTCGCAGGTTCGAATCCTGCACGACCCACCATCTTGAAGCTTCACTCAAAAACGAATTCCCTAGATGGGTCGTTAGCTCAGTCGGTAGAGCAGTTGACTTTTAATCAATTGGTCGCAGGTTCGAATCCTGCACGACCCACCATCTTAGAGCTTCATTCAAAAACGGATCCCCTGGATGTGTCGTTAGCTCAGTCGGTAGAGCAGTTGACTTTTAATCAACAACGCGTAAGCGCACTTGGAAATCCTACACTCCTTACCACCTCAAAACTTACCTCCCAATAACTTGCATAATATGCTTCCTAACCTTACCGGGTAACTCACTATCGAACTCAAATATCTTCATTTCAGCGACTTCAGCAGAAATTTCCGCATAAAGCTCTGTGGTTTCTAGCAATGCACGTATTGCTTCTTCTTTGCCATAACTGCCAAAAATCCTTTGAATACGTTTGCTGAACTTCTCAGGCAGCCATTCATGTAAATGATGGCCGTTGTACCAGACATCCGTTTTTCCATCACTTTTTATCGAGGCGTACCACTCCATCATTGCCAGCAATAATTCTTTCATCTCATTATCCCTCATTCTTGCAGGCCATAAATCACCACGAGCGATATAAACAGGCACTTGTGTTGCCTCGAACCAAAACTCGCGCAGGTTTTCATTAAATTCTGCTGATGATGGCAGATGCGATTTAGTCAATTGGTGAGTGATTTCAGGAAGCCCGTTTGTAAGGCCCGTCTTATCAAGGAGGATCTTATAGCCGCGTTGATAGAGTTCATCTAAGCCTCTTTGTTTCATATCTTTCAGGCGTTCAACACTTGCCAGTGTGAAATCCACCTTACGACCACCGCTAAAAACGACCAAACAAGTTGGCCAATCTGGTTCACCCTCTTTTTCATTAGCCAGATGCAATGCAACCATAACGTCACCCAACTGCTTAAACCATAAATCGTTGCCTATTAATTCATCTGTTCCTGAACCAATCAGTTCTATATCCAGATCTGAGAATTTATCTACACGTGTGTTTCTGGCACGGGAACCTGTTTGGATAACTGTATCAATACGGGGATCGTTATGGGCAAAAGTCAGGATCTTTTCCAGAAGAATTACCGGGTCTTCCATTATATGAAGTTCCTATTTCACTTTAGTAATGATTGATGGATAAGCTTAATCTCATAAATTAGCAGGTAATGTAATAACTTATAACAGGTAAAATACTCCGCGACAAATTGATGTAAATTGGTTATTTTGTTTAGTATATAAAACAAAGTTGCGTGAATTTTTTGATAATCAACCGGTTTTATCGCTTTTTTAAACTATATACTAAACAGAGAATCAGAGTAATGAGCGAGTATATTGATTTTAATTCAACCATTTACCCATTCCCACCGAAACCTGCTTTTCTCAGTAAGGATGAAAAGAAATATTGCCGTGAAAAAATCAAACACCTCCTGAAACAGCAGGATGCAGTTATGGTTGCACATTATTACACCGATCCAGAGATCCAGGCTTTGGCTGAGGAGACCGGAGGGTGTGTGGCAGATTCATTGGAAATGGCCCGTTTTGGCAGCAATCATCCAGCTTCTACTCTATTAGTCGCTGGAGTGCGATTTATGGGAGAAACCGCCAAAATTCTCAATCCGGAAAAGCGGGTTTTAATGCCAACGTTGGAAGCTGAGTGTTCGCTGGATCTGGGTTGCCCTGAAAAAGAATTTACTGAGTTTTGTGATAATAATTCGGATCGTACCGTCGTGGTTTATGCAAATACATCAGCAGCAGTTAAAGCACGGGCTGATTGGGTTGTAACTTCAAGTATTGCTGTTGAGCTGATCGATCATCTGGATAGCCAGGGGCAAAGGATAATTTGGGCACCGGATCGCCATTTGGGAAATTATGTCCGTAAACAGACAGGAGCCGATATTCTTTGTTGGCAAGGTGCTTGTATTGTCCATGATGAATTTAAAACTCAGGCTTTGATGAGAATGCAAGGTCTGCATCGCGATGCTGCGATATTGGTTCACCCTGAATCACCACAAGCAGTTATTGATCTGGCTGATGTGGTTGGCTCAACTAGTCAGTTAATCAAAGCAGCGCAGTCTTTGCCGCATCAGAAGCTGATTGTCGCAACAGATAAAGGCATCTTTTATAAAATGCAGCAAGTCTGCCCAGGGAAGCAGTTATTTGAAGCGCCTACGGCTGGAGAAGGTGCGAGTTGCCGTAGTTGTGCCCATTGCCCGTGGATGGCGATGAATGGCTTACAAGCTATCGTTCAGGGATTGGAGTGGGGTGGGGTTCAGCATGAAATATTTGTTAAAGCAGAGTTACGTGAAAAGGCGCTTATTCCTTTAAACAGGATGCTTGATTTTGCAACTCGGTTAAAATAGGAAAACAAATAATGGGTGTCATTCTTTGTTGTCGATAATAATAGGATATAACAGATGGATTTTTTCAGTATTAACAATATATTAGTAAATATCCCACTGGGAAAAGGCGGTTATGATTTATCGTGGATTGAAGCAGTAGGTACGATTGCTGGTTTGCTATGTATTTGGTTTGCAAGTCAGGAAAAAATAATTAACTATTTGTTTGGACTGATTAATGTCACATTATTTGCTGTGATTTTCTTCCAAATTCAACTTTATGCTAGTTTATTGCTGCAATTATTCTTTTTTGCTGCAAATATTTATGGCTGGTATGCCTGGAGCAGGGTTAATGATCAGCAGCAGATTGAACTTAAAATACGCTGGTTAAGCTTGAATAAGGCGCTAATAATTAGCCTGATTTCTGTGCTATTGATTGTTATTATGACTTTTAATATCGATTGGCTCTTTGGCTCTTTGACTCAGATTGCCGTTACGATTATGCAACAGTTTGATTTTAATGTTCAAATGCCGGTATTGGCACCTGATGCATTCCCATTCTGGGATTCGACAATGACGGTGCTCTCTATTGTGGCAATGATTCTGATGACTCGCAAATATGTTGAAAACTGGCTGGTATGGATGGTTATCAATGTGATAAGCGTTGTTATCTATTTCCATCAAGGCGTTTTGGCGATGTCATTGCAGTATGTGATTCTCTTTGGCATTGCACTTAATGGTTCTCGTTTGTGGATTCAGGTAGCTAAGAAAAATCATTCGCAGCCATTATCCCGCATCGAATAATTTTTTAATGATGCCAGAGAATTGATTTGTCGATCTCTGGCATATTTTTAGGGATTTACTCTGATAATTCTCATTTCTAAAGATATTTCAATTATAAAAAACAGCTCAGATCACGTTTAACTATATTTTTCTATGTCTTTAGTTAAACACTGATTTATTTATTATCTACAAAGAATATTTACAGTTTGTCTTCTAACAGTTAGATTAAAATCACAAGATTGTTTTAAACAAATATACAAAGATGTGGATGAGAGAGGGTTATGAATTATCAGAATGACGATATAAGAATTAAAGAGATAAAAGAATTATTACCTCCTGTAGCACTACTTGAAAAATTTCCAGCAACTGAAAAGGCTGCATTTACAGTACGTAAGGCTCGCAAAACTATTCATCAGATTCTAACTGGTGAAGATGATCGTCTGTTGGTTGTGATTGGTCCCTGTTCTATTCACGATCCTAAAGCAGCAATGGAATATGCTGGACGGTTGAATAAGTTGCGTGAAGAACTAAAAGACGATCTGGAAATAGTCATGCGGGTTTATTTTGAAAAACCGCGTACAACTATTGGTTGGAAAGGGCTAATTAATGACCCTCATATGAATCACAGCTTTGATATTAATGATGGTTTACGTCTGGCTCGTGAATTGTTGCGGGATATTAATGACATGGGGCTACCAGCTGCGGGTGAGTATCTGGATATGATCTCTCCACAGTATTTGGCAGATTTGATGAGTTGGGGAGCAATCGGCGCTCGTACAACGGAATCGCAGGTCCATCGTGAGCTGGCTTCTGGCCTCTCTTGTCCGGTTGGTTTTAAAAATGGCACTGATGGTGGGATAAAAGTTGCAATTGATGCTATTAATGCTGCAGGTTCACCGCACAGTTTCCTTTCTGTCACTAAGTGGGGATATTCCGCGATTGTGAATACCAGTGGAAATTCTGATTGCCATATTATCCTGCGTGGTGGTAGAGAGCCAAACTATAGCTCTGAACATGTTATTGCTGTGAAGCAAAGCTTGGAAAAAGCAAGTTTGCCGGCAAGAATTATGATTGATTTCAGTCATGCCAATAGCTCCAAGCAATTTAAAAAGCAGATGGATGTGTGTTCAGATGTCAGTGAGCAAATTGCTGTCGGAGAAAAAGCGATTATTGGTGTTATGGTGGAAAGTCATTTGGAAGAAGGGAATCAGGACCCAGAGAGCGATCAACCCTTGGTATATGGTAAAAGTATTACTGATGCTTGCATTGGTTGGGCTGACACTGAAATCTTGTTACGTCAATTATCGTTGGCGGTGAAAGCACGTTGTGGCCGATAACATTTTTCGGATGTAAAAAAACCGGAATTCATGATTCCGGTTTTAGACTGCTAATAAACCCCGTTCAAAAATAACGGGGTTTGTTCCTTTCATTGTGAATCATAATGCAATCCATTTTCCTCATTAAGCCAATTTAATCACCCGATAAGGCGTTATTTTCGCTTCTCCTGCAATGAAATGCTTGCTCTCCAGAGATAAAAACAACTGTGGTCAATAATCTAAAGAAATAATTTTATTTGTTATTATTTTTATTAAAATTATTTCTTCTAGTGAAAGTTTACTATCAATGAAGTGTTTTTTTAATTTGATTACGGTAATTTTAATTATCGCATCTGGTTTTTATTAAATTTGTGCCTCTCAGTTTTTATACTATCGTTTGTTCTGTCATACTTCTCCGTTAATGTGACAAAAATCTTTTTTCTTGACTATCAAAAAACACTTGAAAATGACTATACAAATGATAAGGTTTAATTTCAAACGTTCTAGACAAGGAAAATAAAAATGATAAATAGAAATGGTAAATAGAAATGGTAAATAAACCTATTGTCTATGATTTCCGTGGTGATAAACCATTAAGTAAACCTGTTACTGATATAAAGCCCCAAGACATTCATATTTATCTTGATGAAATTAACGATCTTGTTAATAAAAGATTAAACGGTGTGTTAAAGAATGGGTGTTTTTCTCGTGAGCTAATGAATAACCTCTCTGGTAGATCGATAGAGATTAAAAATGTCTAATAGATTATTAGTAATAGAAAAAAACCCATCCGGTTCAATTGGGTTAAAAAAAGCAAAAGAGCTGGGCGCTTATATTATATTCATTGGTTCAAGGAAATACTATAATAAAGTATCTGATAATGATTTACTCTATATTGATGAATTCTTCGAAGCAGATACTAATGACGATGAACTTGTTCTAAATATGGCTGAGCATATCAATGCTAAGAAAAAAATACAGGGTGTTATTACCTTTATGGAGTTCTATGTTCCCCTTGCGGCTAAAGTAGCAGAAACATTAGGCCTTAAAGGAATAACATATGAAAATGCATTGAAAGCAAGAAACAAACACTTAATGAGAGAATCTTTTAGGCAAAAAAATGTTCCTATCCCTAAATACGCTCTAATTTCGAATGTTGACAGTGCAAAAATAGAAGCAGCCAAAATTGGGTATCCAAACATTATAAAACCTATTAACATGGCCGGAAGTCGAGGTGTTTTACGTAATGATAATGTCATCGAATTGGAAAGGAATTTCCGTGAAGTCTGTGAAATAACGCCTCCATTTGGAGTGAAGAAATCTTCTTTATTTTTGATAGAAGAATATCTAGAAGGACAAGAATACAGTATTGAATCTATTTCCTTTAATGGTGTTGTGAACATTATCACAATTACTAAAAAATACGTATCAAATAATGGTTATTTTGTTGAATTAGGGCATACATTGCCTGCTAATCTACCATTACAACAAAAAATCGAAATAGAAAAAATGGTAACACAAGCCTTGCTCGCGTTAGGTATTTATAATGGAGGAGGACATACCGAGGTTAAGGTAACAAGTGATGGTGTCAAAGTCATTGAAGTAGGCGCTCGGTTAGGAGGAGATCATATTCCTGAATTAGTGGAAATGGCTACCGGCATTGATATGTGGAAAGCAGTTATCCAAATTTCGTTAGATATTTCACCTGACTTGAGTAAGAAGTTCAATAAATATGCCGCTATTTCTTATATCACCGTACCTTCTGGCATTGTTAAAAAGATAAATTACACAAAGAATGACTTTGTCCATTTTGATGTTAACGTTGGAGAACATATTGAATCACTGAAAAATAGCTCTCAACGATTAGGATATGCTATTGCGTGTGGCGTAACAGCGGAGCAGGCTGAATTTGAAAGTCACCACCTTAAAGAGAGTGTTATTATCGAAATAGAGTCAGAGTAACTCAATACGTATCCTGGTGAACCAATGGCATCTCTATTCAGATTATCTTTATTAAAACATTTACCTCCCCCAATTTTTATCATGTTACTGGGGACACTGTTAACAAGAGCCGCCTATTTTATGGTTTGGCCTTTTTTAGCGATGATCCTTTATCGGCAGTTTAACATGTCAGCGACAGGGATTGGCGGATTATTGGCGCTGTCAAGTATCTTAGGCTCAGTGACAGGCATTTATACCGGATATTTGTCTGATATTTTTTGCCGCAGGACAATAATGCTTATCGGGGTGATGATAAGCATTATCTCATTCATCATGATGTCCTTCTCATCTTCACCTATCTTATATTTAATCGCTATATCCGGAATTAGTATTGGTCGTGCTCTGTTAGAAGCGTGTAGCAAAGCCTTAATTGGCGATTATATTGACTCTCCTAAAGAGAGAGAGTCAATACAATACTATCGATATTATTTGGTCAATGTTGGCGCTGCAATTGGTCCTTATATTGGATTAGCCTCTGGCCTATCGGCACAGAGAGAAACTTTTCTAATTACAGCCATTGTTTATTTTGTTTATGGTATTATGTTGCGTGTCTTTTTATTATCTTCAAAAAAGGAAGAGAAAATAAAAAAAGTCAGCAATGACATTAGCTTTACAAAAACATTGAACATAATTATTTCTCACCGAACATTCATGATACTTCTATTATGTAATGTTCTTGTTATGTTTGTTTATGCTAACTTTGATTCTACGCTTGTTCAATATTTATCTAGATCAAATATCAACAATGTTACCAATTTTATTGCTTTATTAGTTATTGTCAACTCATTGACAATTATCACTTTTCAAATACCAACTTTATTTTTATTAAGAAATTTCACACCAAGAATAAAAATATTAATCGGTATCATGTTAATTGCCATAGCTCAAATCATTTTTGCATTCTCACCTATTAATACAGTTTATTATCTCTGTGTCGCAACTATCATTCTGAGTTTTGGGGAAATAATTGCCATACCTACGTTTAATGTCGAAGTTGATAGGCTTACACCTCACCATTTAAGGGGAGCTTTTTTTGGTGCTTCTAATATGTCAAGTATCGGATCAGCTTTAGCACCTATTTACGGAGGGATCATGCTTGATTTATTTAATGCTACTCTACTGTTTTCATTATTATCCCTAACTAGCTTGATAACTCTATTGATTTATTATACCTTTTTAATCAGAAAAAATAATTAATGGTGGATGTATGAATTTCAATTTTGATGTTGTATTCGATCGTTATGTTTTTTCATCCACTAAATGGACATATCCTCAAGACCCACTGTATACCGATAACAAGCCAACACCATTATGGGTAGCAGATATGGATTTTCAGTGTCCTCCTTCTGTCAGAAAAGTGCTTTTGAACATCATTGATTATGGCATATTGGGCTACACTAATTGTAGCTTATCAACATTAAATGTGATTACAGATTGGCAAAAAAACAGGCATGACTGGACAATTGAACCCGATTGGATTGTTCAGAGCCCAGGTGTTGTTACTGCGATTGATATTATAATTAATGCACTTTCGGAGCCCGATGATTCTATCATTATAATGACACCTGTTTATGGGGCATTTTCGCGCTCTATACTTGCCAATCAACGCTTCGCAATAACTGTTCCTCTTCATAATATTACTGGTCGATATTTACTTGATTTTGATGAGTTAGAAAAAAGCATTACAGCAAAAACAAAAATGCTTATCCTCTGTAATCCCCATAATCCAATTGGTAAAATTTGGTCTATTGACGAGCTCAATATCATTGGTAATATCTGTTTGAAACATAAAATAATCATCATATCAGATGATATTCACCAAGATTTAATTTTCAATAACCGTTCGAAATACACACCTTTAGCAGCTCTGAACCCTTATTTTTCTGAGATATGTATTACATGTACCTCACCAAGCAAAACCTTTAATCTAGCAGGGCTGCAAACATCTAATATTATTATTAAAAATAATAAGCTACGTGAAAGAGTAAAAAAAGAATTTCTGCGATATGATATGTCCCGCCCCAACATGATAGGATTAGCTGCGTGTGAAGCAGCCTATAAAACAGGGCAGGAGTGGTTAGAAGCGCTTTTACTATATTTAAAGGGAAATTATAATTTATTACATACTATGCTGAATGGTGTTGAGGGTATTCGAGTAACTGAATCCGATGCATTATTTTTATCTTGGATAGACTTTCGGCAAACAAATATTAATTTAGATGGTTTGAATAATACATTAATTCAACAAGGAAAAGTTTGGTTAGATAATGGTGAAAAGTTTGGTGCGGAAGGGCATGGGTTTGCGAGATTGAATTTTGCTTGTCCTAGAAAGATATTAGAATCTTCAATTAAAAATATGCTCCATATCTGTCATTTTCAGAATGATGACTGCGTCAACTGACAGAGTTAAACCACCCAGGTCATGATTCCGGTAGTTAGAGCTGGATTAACGCAATAAGTGCAATGTGCACCCCGTATATGGTCGAGTAGCCCGAGGGGATCTCACCCACAGGCTCTCACGCAACCAGACGTGAAGTAGAGTAGAGCGTCAGCGAGTTAATCCTTTTCATTTTTGGGATACGCGATCACATTATTTTAATGAGGAAAATGGGCCACAACATTTTTCATCGTGAAAGAAACAAACCCCATTTTTTTAAACGAGGTTTGTTTGCGGTCTGACTGGAATTAATGATTCCAGTTTTTTATATTTGCTGAAAAAGTGCGATATCAGCAATTTGTCGGTAATGAATTATTTCGCTTTACCCTGATTTGCTACAGCAGCGGCTTTTGCTGCGATTTCATCAGCGTTACCCAGATAGTAATGCTTAATGGGTTTCATGTTTTCGTCGAATTCATAAACCAAAGGTACTGCTGTTGGAATGTTCAGTTCAAGGATGGCCTCTTCGCTCATGTTGTCCAGATATTTAACCAGAGCGCGCAAAGAGTTACCGTGAGCAGCGATAATCACTTTTTCTCCTTTAGCAACACGAGGTTTGATAACGTCTTCCCAGTAAGGGATCACGCGCTCAATAGTTGTTGCCAGGCTTTCAGTCACTGGTAATTCTTCTGGTTTCAGATTTGCGTAACGTGGATCATGACCTGGAAAACGTTCATCATCTTGAGTTAAATCTGGTGGGGTGATAGCAAATCCACGACGCCACAGTTTAACTTGATCATCACCGTATTTAGCTGCGGTTTCTGATTTGTCCAGACCTTGCAGAGCACCATAATGGCGTTCATTCAGTTTCCAACTTTTCTCAACAGGTAACCACTGCTGATCAACCTGATCCAGAATGTTCCACAGCGTGTGAATAGCGCGTTTCAGAACCGAGGTGTAGGCGAAATCAAAAACAAAGCCTTCTTCTTTCAGTAGCTGGCCTGCTTGTTGAGCTTCGGCGCGACCTTTTTCAGAGAGAGCGACGTCAGTCCAGCCAGTGAAACGGTTTTCTTTGTTCCACTCGCTTTCACCATGTCTTACCAGAACCAGTTTAGTTACAGCCATAGCTTAAACTCCTTAAAAAACCAAACGTAATGATAACTGCGAGCATTATATTGCCCTATACACCAGAACGGCAATCAATAGTCTGGTTCCATCACGTTCTTTGCCTGAAAACCTTAATTTTTTGCAAATTACTGAAAATATACCGTGCAAGTTTGACACGTTATAGTGCTGTTACTAACTTGATGGGATAAGTAAAGAACAGCAAATGAACCAAATTAAGGACGAAATGGAACCCGACAGCGACCCACAGCCGGCCACTCCACATCCATGCAAGACCGTATATTAATCCTGCGAGTGTAGCGAAAATCACCAGTAATAGGCCTCCAGCGAAGTGCGCGCCACCAAACATCAAGGCAGTGATGATCAGGGCAAAATAGGGGTTAATCCACTGACTCAACCTTTGTTGGATATAGCCACGAAACAGCGCTTCTTCTGCTAAAGAAACAAAGAAAATATTTGCCAAAATAAACATCGGCAACCATTGTGGCATATGCAGTTCAATGGCAAGTCCTCCCAAGGCTGTTGCTATACCGAGTAGTACCGAAATGGCAACAGTCAAGATTATCCACGCATAAGGGCGAGCCTTTGCCAGTGGTTTTGTTGTAAATAATCCAGGCATGCAACATAGCAGAAGGAAAGGGATAAGTGCCTTATCGAAGTTGAAATACATTGAGAATGACGCACTATGAGGACCAACTTGAACGTTATCGAGATATTTCAGGTTATGAAAACCTGGGATCAGATGCAGGAATAACGCGATACCAAAAGTGAGCAATAGCAGCTCAGTTGTTATTTTGATGATGTTATTTTGCTGAAAATAGATACGTAGTGCACCTAACACGAAAATAATTGCAATAGTGGCAATTGCTGGATAAATCATAACTTGCGTTACAAATCCAGTAACAATGGCGACCAGTAGAACGATAAGTGCAGTAGTGCGGTGTATAGCTAATAACGCCAGCGATGTGGCAAGTAAACCCCAAATCATATATGCCCTGTTGTTTTCAATAAGTTAAAAGATAATATCTGAGAAGCAAATCAAAGATTGATGAGAACTATTATTAAATGGTCAAAAAATAGTAACGTAAGATGATTAAATTGCGATGTTTTTTTCACTGGTCGGAGAAGAAAACCATTGGTGACAATTATTTTTTGGTCAAAATTCGTCTAACAAGAGCCTGTATTGTAAGGTTTATTACTGGCATGTACCATTAGATCTGATTCGATAGGGTATGGAGAATAAACTTCATTAAGATATTGGACAGATCAGCCACTTATATAAATAACTAGTGGCTGTCAGATCGGGTTTGAATCTAGTACAAATTATTAGCTTATTATCGCGTACTGATTTTAACCTCCAGCGCACCTTCATTATCTGTTAATCCGGCACCATAACGCCCTTCTAAGTCATCATTGATACAAAGCTGTAATTCACCAGATAACCCACTCGGGGCACTAGCTTCACGACTAATCAAAAAAACCGTTTCACCGACACGGCCTACCAGTGCACCTACTGGCTGACCTGGTAACGTGTAGTCTTGTTGGGCAATATGAGCCCTATCCCCTTCTGCCTGGCAACGGCTGTACTGCGGGTTAAAAGACCATGTGCCGCTGAGATAGGTAATTGTGGTTGTTTGACTTGTATTGACTGTCACACCGCTCTTCTGCCAAGGCTTATTCGCAAGTACAGACAGGGTTACCGGACACAAAATATTGGCCGCTAATTCAATTTCTTGTGCTTGAAAGCCAGCGCCACCCAAGGCTGAGACTAACTCTGAGCGAGTGGTAGCTGGATACACTTTAGGATCAAGCAACATTTGACCAACTTCTAGCGGGCGAAGCGTTGGGAAGTGATTGTGCAGTGCAATGGCAATCTCGCTAATAGGAAACTCAAGCAGACGTAAAATAACGGCGATATCGGTTGCATTGAGTGCTTTCTGATAGACTCCAGATAGAGCAT
The DNA here is from genome assembly GCF_042879395.1 of Photorhabdus sp. RM322S. Classification (NCBI taxonomy): domain Bacteria; kingdom Pseudomonadati; phylum Pseudomonadota; class Gammaproteobacteria; order Enterobacterales; family Morganellaceae; genus Photorhabdus; species Photorhabdus sp. RM322S. The sequence goes on along the minus strand of NZ_JBHFKW010000026.1, from coordinate 26,680 downwards.
CAACAATAGTATTGCTATTTATTTGTTTTAAACTAGACAATGGATAAGCACTGTTGGTCTGAATAGGGTTTATGATCGCTTGCTGTGTTGAAACTTGCTGTTGCTTTTGGGATTGCATAGCAATACTCCTTTATCTGTCGATTAAATAAGCTCATGAAACAATTACTGTCTACCATAAATTTCTAGCAGGACAGCTGCCATTTCGTTGGCGCTGATGGATGGGTAGGCCGACTTTAGTCCTCGCCCAATTTCTACTGCTATATAGCCTGCTTGTGCCATCGCTGTTGCTAGCATATTCATCTTGAGATCAGGAAAGGATTCAATTATCAGTTTTCCGCAATCATTGCCACTCATCTGCTGTTGATATGCCGACTGTGCAATTTGTTCTGGTGTTATCGCCACCTGTATTGCTACTCCATCACTCCAGATACTTGGGATCTGGAATGATGTTGCGGTAGTATCCGGCATACTAGCCAGATAGAGTTGATACGTTCCTGCAATTGGGATCGGCGGTAAAGCGATACGGGCTTGTCCAGTTGTGGAATGCACGGTTTGTTGTATCCATGCACTGTTTGGATCCTGTAAGCTGAGTAAATAGTGAGTAATATCAGGACAGCATTGCCATTGAATCTCTATGCCACCAGATTGATAATTAGCCTGAATTTGTTGAGGGGTATCCAGACGTAACCATTGCTGAACCTGACAAAATTCGCTGGCAATATAATCGGGGTTGTTCAATGTTGCTAATGAAAAATGATATTTCCCGGCAGGTTTCAGCTTATCAAAGATAATAGTCATTGAACTCTGTGGAGCGGCAATTGAGAGATTTTCGGTTTGTCCATTGCCCTCGATTTGTACGTTATAGTGACTGGCGTCTGTTACCAGACTCCACTTCAATATAAGATCAATATCTCTTTTAATAAGGGGTTTTATTTCTAAATTGATGTCCAATTCCGGCATTGGTAGACGATACTGCTGTAATTGACTTTCTGAGCTGGTAAAGTCTTGCTTGGTAGCGGCTACTGACCAGGTATAAACGCCAGCGGCTAGTTCCGGCCCAATAGGTAAAATAAATGAATTATTGTTGTGATTCTGTTTGTTATTGAATAACACTTTGCCATTTGGTGCTTTTAGTTTGATCTGATAACCGTCAGCATTTTCCATATAGTTCCATGAGAATTTAGCTTTATGATCTTCATAGGTTGCTGACAAATTTTCAGGTGGTTTGGGATTGGCAGGCTTGGGGGGATCGGGAGGTACTGGTTTGCTGTCAATGTCATCTTTAATTCTATTGATAATGTTACCTATAACAGCTGCTCCCGCTGCTACGCCCCCGGCAGCGGCCAGAGCTTCTGCACCGCTCTGGACTGCTTCTGTTAGTGCGGCGTCAACCAATCCCTCACACAGTAACGTCATGGCATAATCAGCAGCTTTCTCGGCAGCTGTCAACGCCAGAAAGGTAGCGATAGCTTCACGATTTTCCAATAGCCCTTTAATGAAAGACTCAGCCGCATTTTTCAGCGCTGCGCCGATAGCGTCAGGTAATTCCTCTAAAGAAAGGTTGTTTGGCAGTAAAAACGCTACGGTTTTTGGGAAGGAGAGAGTAACGAAATCTGTTCCTGCCATTGCCATGGTATATTTACCGTCTAACACAAAATACAGTTGGTCGTTCTGGCTAGAATTATCTGTCTTAGTATCAAATGACGGGGAAATGGAAAACCGGGATGTTAGTAAATGTTCATTGACAAAGTGGGTTAATTGGCCGCAATTGGAACCTTTATTTTGTGAGAATTTCTTTAATTCTTCTATAAAATTAATAAACTGGTTATTATCTAAATTAAACGCAGGCCAGTCAGTAATTTTGAATCCTTCGCCCTTACTATAGGAAAAACCTAATTTCGCTGGATTGGGTAACAAAGGGGAAGAAATTTTTTCCGAGGACAATGATCCGCTGATTTTTAATTTCCCGGTTTTATCTTTTATACCAGAGACTTCTACATTTAAACCAAAATCATGTTTAAAAAATAGCAGCCCACAGCGGAAGCCGAATTTATTTTCTTTTACAGTAGAGAAAAACAGGGTAGGACCGGGATCCTGCTCAAAACCGGTAATTTGCAGTACAAATAATGAAATAGGATTAAGTATCTGGATCTCTGCATTGACACCTTCTTTGGTAATTTGCATATCCCCTTTGAGCTTCAAAGTTTCAATCAGTGTAATGTCAAACAGGGCATGAAGGTGAAATCCTGGCTGATAATGGGTGATATCCTGATTTAATAACAGAGATTTTTCGGCTAAAGAGGAAATAAGCGTATTTTCTTGTTTAATATCTCCATCTGTTTCGCGCCGGTAATAAAGGTTGCTCCCCGGATGAAAAACGATATCAATAAAATCACTCGGCCAGGAGAAAGTAGGACTAGAAAATGATGCCTCAAATATATCATGTATCGATAAATCTTTATTAATAGCCACTGAGGCCAATATGGGAGTATTATCTAGCAGATAAATAGATCCACTTAATGCCAGTAGTTTTGCATAATTAATGGTTCCCTTTACCCAATATAATCCAACTTTAGGTTGTTTCTTTTCTGGCACGGCAAAGGTGTAATCAATACCAAAAGATAAATCATCAAATGTGACGCCAGTCATTCTTCTGTCAAAGGGCTTAACAATAGTACTTTCTGAGCTTTTATGACAGATTTGTAAAGATGCCTGTACTTGTTTTTCATCTGCACTTAAAGCCCCGTCAAAATAATACGTTTTCTGGAACAACTCTAATGTGATAATACCTTCTATTTCATATTTTGCGTAATTATCAAACTGATATTTAAGTATTAAATTGTTGAAGCCAAAAATATTAAATAGTTTGAAGTCAGGAAGAACGACAGTGTAGAGGCTTTTTTTAATTGATTCACCTGCGGATATTCCCTTAATTAAGCGACCGTTTAGCGAGATGTCTGCCTGTGGCAGATCGCCATTTTTAACACCAACCTCAATTAAGTTGTTAAACAGATAATTGCCTTTTAAACGCAAGGTTAGCCAGAAGGTACAACTATGGGATACAGGAGTTTCCGTTTCTGTCACCGACGTTGGCAAAGGTATTTGTGGAAAAATATTACACAGTTTCTCTGTTTCTGGTGGGGTGGCATGATTGGAGAAAGTAAAAAACCCCGCATCCTGTATTAATAGCGGCGCTTCTTGCTCAGGTAAATCAAGATGAAAAGCATGGTTGAGTAATTTAAAGATATTGAGATTGTCAGCCCCTGCCTGTTTCGCAGTCATATTAATATAGATTAGAGAATAACTGTTGAATAAAGCAAGCTGGCATTGCATTGGGCTACGCATTTCGCCATCAAATATTTTGCACCAATCAAAATGGGCTTCAATCTCAAATCGTATCCCCATATTTTACCTCAGATAGTGAAATGTATCGCGAAGGCTATGTTATTTATGGTTCTAAACGCATAGCCTTATGGTTAATATTGAGCTGATAATTTAGGCTTATTTATTTTTATCTTTATCAAACTTCTTATCTGTTTTGTTGTATTTACCTTCGGAAACAACAACATTAAGATTTTCCACTACCTTATCAACACCGGTTTCTTTCAATAATGAACCTGGTGGTGCAACGGCAATATAGATATTACTTGAATTACCGATAGCGACTTCCAATAAAGTATTTGCAGGTTGCCCCCCTTTTTCGGGTGAAACTACACTAAAAAGAAAAGGTGCATCAGGAGTCGGGGTTGCCGATGGAATATTTAAATCAACGTTATAACTGTCTTGACCAAGTTTAAGCTTAACTGATATGACGGCACTTAGACCACTCATTGTTATTCTCCTCATTGGTATTTAATAATATAGAATCCACCTTTGGTCTGATGGAAACATTATTTTCGCTCTACTTCTAATAATAGTCTAATCCAATTCTCTAAATAATCTATCTAAATAATGTGATGAATGTCTATATAATGATTGTAATCATGTAATGGAATTGTTAAGTGAATAAAATCTTCATTTAAAGGTAAATGACTAAGGGATTGTTGTCATTATTTTTGGCTATATTAGATTAATATTTTTATAGTTAAATCTGTCATTTATAAAATTAAATTATTTTACGGATAAAAGATTAACGGCGGGTATTTTTATGTTAATTAACTTTCTTGACACTTTAAATTATTACGAACAGATAAAGCCAGCATGCTTGCATATGTATTGCTACGAGGTTGACATAGGCACACTTTGCAATGCTGGCTTTTGTTTCAGTATTAATCTCATTTTAATACTTTAATGATTGATTCTTTCTGTTTTATAACGATAGATGTCACCGTCAGGAATAAATATCAGCCGGTGAGTAATGCATTGCGGAGCATCTTCCTGATGATGAGAAACAAACAGCAGCTGAGTATCACCGTCAGCAATCATGATATCAATAAAACGTAATATTAACTGACGGTTGAGTGGATCAAGCCCTTGCAGAGGTTCATCAAGAATCAGTAAAGCCGGATGTTTAACCAGCGCACGAGCTATCAGAACCAGCCGTTGTTGTCCCCATGAAAGGCTGTGAAACGGGCCGTTGGCAATCTGAGCAGATAATCCCAGTAAAGCCAGCCATTCATCGGCAAGTTGTTGCTGGCGATCGGATACTGCCTGATAAAGACCGATTGAATCGAAGAAGCCGGACAGAATCACATTACGAACACTGGTACTGACACGGTATTGCAGATGAATACTGTGACTGATATAGCCAATATGGCGTTTGATATCCCAAATCGTTTCGCCACTACCGCGCTGGTGACCAAACAGAATCAATTCATTACTGTAGCCTTGGGGATGATCTCCGGTAATCAGATTCAGGAGGGTTGATTTTCCAGCGCCGTTTTGACCAATAATCTGCCAGTGTTCACCCGGGTTTACCTGCCAATCCAGCCCGTGCAAAATGGGTTGTTCGTTATACTGAACCACACCATTACGCAAGATAATTAAAGGTTGGTCAGGAGGTAGCTGATCATCAAGACGACATTCATCCGCTTCTGGTAAATGGATACCGTTAAGTTTTTCGCTGTGCACCAGTTGAGCAACCAGTGGATCTGCCATCACTTTTTCTTTTATGCCAGCAGATGTCAGATGGCAATCTGCCAGTACACCAATTTGATCAACAAAACCTGGGATTTCACTAAACCGGTTAAGGATAAGCACCAAAACGATACCTTTTGCTGACAATGTTTCCAGTAATTCAGCGAGTTGACCACGGGCAAATGCATCAAGGCCATCAAAAGGTTCATCAAGGATCAGTAAATCAGGTGCAGCCATTAATGCCTGGCAAAGCAATGTCTTTCGGGTTTCGCCGGTAGAAAGATATTTAAAACGACGGGAAAGTAAATCCATAATACCGAACTGTTTTGCCAGTTCCAGACAAAGCTCATTATCTTTATGATGAAGTTGAATAATTTCTGCCGCAGTGAGGCCGGTGTCATCCTCATCGTCACTCAGCATATCAGTATTATTGCGTTGCCATTCTTCCTCAGTCAGTTTTTGTAATTGTTCTAAAGAGACGCAGGCACATGTGCGAAATGAGCAATTTCGCTCGCCGGAAAGCTGTACTAATTCATTTGACAGCGCACGGGCCAATGATGATTTTCCACTACCGTTAGCACCAACAAAAGCCCAGTTTTCACCAGAGGAAATTTTTAGTGACGGTAATTGCAAGGTTTGAGTATCACTTAAACGGAAACAGCCTTGCGTTATTTGCAATTCAGACATCTTTTATTCCTTTTTAAGCAACGCAAATATCTTCTCACAAATAAGCGGAATGACGCCGAATGTCAATATTAACTTTTAATTAACTTTCAAATAACATTTAATGTCAGATATCAGGGGATATGTGAGGTACACAACTTCATAATGTCCCCGGATATTCCGAATTATTCAGTGATAATAGTGTCAATTTTTAACAAAGAGTTGCAATAATCACTTGATCAGCATTGAAAAGAGCAGTGATTTTATCTTTAAGGTGTAGTTTCAGTTTATCCGCGTTTTGATTAGTCAGAGTAGAACAGAGGGTTTCACCACCATCAAGAACGATAAGAACTTCTGTGCTCTTTTCACCAGTTTCGATTTTACTAACCTGGCCTGTCAGGGCATTGTCAAAATGATTGTCGGGAAGTTGCTCTTTAGTCAATGTTATCCAGGGCGCTTTAATCAAAGCCAATACCTCCTTACCTTTTATCAGATCAAGACGGTCAGCACTCTGCTCTGTCAATGCTGCATTCAGTGATGTTTGACCATCTGCCAGCAATATGCGGACATGTTGCTGCACCTGATTATGGTCACGGTCAGTAATTGTGCCAAAGAATTGATTACGGGCGCTGGTTTGCAGAGAAAAACGGGAAATCGCAGCCAATAAGCTATCGAGGGGAAGGAGATCATCTTTCAGCACATCAAAGGCTTTTTGTTGAATTTGTGACAGCAAATCATAAAGTTGTAACAAACGTTCACCATAACGGGTAAGATTCGTCCCGCCGCCGCCCTTACCACCAGTAGCACGATCCACCATTGTTTCATCTGCTAACTGGTTCATTTCATTGATGGCATCCCAGGCGCTTTTATAACTGATGCCAGCCAGCTTTGCCCCCTGGCTGATAGAACCCGTTGCTTTAATCTGTTTCAGTAATAAGATTCGGCGTGGGTCTGCGAATAACCGTTGCTGTAATTTCAGTGTTAATAGAATTTCGGCTTGCATAATTGTTTTTTTCAGGAAATAAAATCGTAAATTTTTGTTGGATAACCGGGAAAAACGCACGTTTAGCCGGTTACAGTTGTTTGTCTTTGTCTAGAATGGTACTAATTATAGCGCTATTACCCGCTATGGTTAAAAATGTGTTATGTTGCCGGCTCATTTAATGAGCCACTATGTGAGGCTACCATGTTTGAATTGATTAAAAGTATGGCCTTTGCCCTGGTCATGGTACCGGTAGTGATGGTCGGAATCTTGGGTTTAATTTATGGCCTTGGGGAATTGTTTAATATCATTTCCCGTATTGGTCATTCTGAGAAGTAGAACTAATATTTCTTTGTACACCAGATGCCATTCTGATTACCCGGTGATTCACCGGGTAATTTGTCTTAATTAATCATAATCAGTTTATTTTATTTATCTTATTTTTCTATTACAGCATTTTGCTTCAAATGAAATCAGATAGTAAAAGTTGCTCACAATTTGCCGATTATTAATGAGATAGTCTTCCATTCAGCGCTATATCTTGTTATATACAGCGAACTAATTGGTAATTACGCAGGTGGAAAACAAATGAAGAAGAGTTTTGCTAAACTGTTAGCGGGAGTTATTGTTTCTTTTACTTTGACGTGGCAAGCATGGGCTACGGAGAAAGTCACCGTATTCGCTGCTGCCTCACTGACTAATGCACTTGACGATATTTCGATACAATATAAGCAAGAAAAGAAAGGTGACGTGGTGGCTTCCTATGCATCATCTTCTACTTTGGCTCGCCAGATTGAACAAGGTGCTCCGGCAGATATTTTTATTTCCGCTGACCAACAGTGGATGGATTACATTGCTGGGAAGAAACTGATTATTGATAAAACTCGCTTTACTATTTTAGGAAATCAACTGGTTCTGATTGCACCGAAAGAGAGCAAACTTAATAAAATTAACATTAATAAAGAGACCCAATGGAAATCTTTATTGGCTGATGGCCGTCTTGCCGTCGGTGATCCAGATCATGTTCCGGTAGGTATCTATGCTAAACAATCGTTGCAATATTTGGGGGCATGGGAGACGGTTAATCCTCTGCTGGCTCGCACCAGTAATGTGCGCAGTGGTATGGCGCTGGTGGAACGTGCAGAAGTTCCATTGGGGATTGTTTATGCTTCAGATGCTGTTGCCAGTGATAAAGTCAAAGTTGTGGGGATTTTCCCGGCAGAGAGCCACAAGCCTATTGAATATCCTATGGCGATCATCAAAGCTCATAATAATCCCGCAGTGCTTGGTTTTTATGACTATCTGAAAACCCCTGAGGCCGCTGCAATTTTTAAACGTTACGGTTTTCGCCCACTTTAGGAATAGGCTTTTGGAGATATTAAGTGAATATGAATGGCAAGCCATCATCCTGAGTCTGAAAATTTCAGGTATGGCGGTGTTAATTAGCTTGCCGTTTGGGATCTTGATGGCATGGATTCTGGTTCGTTTCCGGTTTCCGGGTAAATCATTACTTGACAGTATTATTCATCTGCCATTGGTGTTACCGCCAGTGGTAGTGGGGTATCTACTGTTGATCAGTATGGGGCGTCGTGGATTCATTGGTGAATGGCTATATGACTGGTTTGGCATCAGCATTGCATTCAGTTGGCGTGGTGCTGCGTTGGCTTCTGCGGTTGTTGCTTTTCCGCTGATGGTAAGGGCGATACGTTTGGCGCTGGAAGGTGTTGATCGGCGGTTGGAACAGGCTGCCCGTACCTTGGGGGCGAATCCATTCAGAGTATTTTTTACGATTACATTGCCGCTCTCTTTGCCCGGGATTATTGTTGGCACTATTTTGGCATTTGCCCGTTCATTGGGGGAATTTGGTGCAACCATCACTTTTGTATCTAATATTCCGGGTGAAACGCGGACAATACCTTTGGCAATGTATACCTTGATTGAGACGCCTGGAGCAGAAACTGCCGCGGCTCGTTTATGTATTATTGCCATTATTCTTGCGTTGATGTCATTGATGATTTCTGAATGGCTAACCCGTTGGGGAAGGAAACGTCTGGGAGCAACATGTTAGAGCTGGATTTTGAACAACAACTTGGTGATCTTCATTTACAAGTTGACACGCAGTTACCCACTGAGGGGATTACGGCTGTTTTTGGCCTTTCAGGTGCTGGAAAAACTTCACTGATAAATGTTATTTCTGGTTTGCTACGTCCACAGAAAGGGCGGGTTGTTCTCAATGATCATGTATTGGTGGATATTGAAAAAGGGACTTGCTTGCCACCAGAGCAACGCCGTATAGGTTATGTCTTTCAGGATGCCCGGCTGTTTCCTCATTACCGGGTAAAAGGCAATCTTCAATACGGAATGTCTTCGGTGATGAAACCGGAGTTTGACAGCATTATTCATTTGTTGGGAATTGAGCACCTGCTATCCCGTTTTCCTCTTACCCTGTCCGGTGGTGAAAAACAGCGGGTTGCTATCGGTCGCGCTTTATTGACTGCACCTGAATTGCTGTTAATGGATGAGCCATTGGCATCTTTGGATCTCCCGCGTAAACGCGAACTTTTGCCTTATCTTGAAAGGCTTTCTCAAAATGTCAAAATCCCGATTTTGTATGTTAGCCATAATTTGGATGAAATCCTTCGCCTGGCTGAAAATGTGATCGTAATGGATAACGGGAAAGTCAGGGCGACAGGGAAGTTAGCCGAGGTTTGGGCTAGCAGCGCACTGCGTCCCTGGTTACAAAAAGAGACGCTCAGCAGCATTCTGAACGTTTCAATGGTTGAACATCATAATCGTTATGAAATGACAGCGGTGGCGTTCGCTGATCAGGCTTTATGGCTGCCTAAAATTGATGCTCAACCGGGAACTGATTTGCGTATCAGAATAGATGCTTCAGATGTTTCACTAGTACTGGAACCGCCTCGCGGTAGTAGTATCCGCAATATTTTGGCTGTGAAAGTGGTTGAATTTTTTGATGATGATGGGCAGGTCGATGTCAAACTGACGCTGAGTGGTCATTGTTTATGGGCAAGAATTACTCCGTGGGCAAAGGATGAACTGAATTTGCGACAGGGGCAATGGTTGTATGCCCAAATAAAGAGCGTTTCTCTTAATCGGCAATTGTAGAATCTGATTTTCCATAAATGAATAAACAGGTTGTCAGTTGGAAGAAAGAAGATTGTTTGGAATAACAAGGGGCTCCCATGCGGGATTGCCCCCGAGTGTGATTTATGGATATCGTTAATCAGGCAAGAAATTAAAGGACATGTTTGCGAATAATTTCGGCGATCCCTGGTTGAGTATTATCCAGCGTCACCAAATCGGCCCGTTCTTTGATAGCATCGACGCTGTTACCCATAGCAACACCGAGTCCGGCGGTTTCCAGCATGCTCAGGTCATTAAAGTTGTCACCAAAGGCGATAACATCCTGCATGCTCATTCCCTGTGATTCAATCCACTGTTTCAAACGCATGCCTTTACTGTTGCCTTTTTTGGTAATATCCACTTGATCAAACCATGACCATTCACAGGCAAGACCGATGTCATTTTCGATCTGTTCAGTCACTTCACGTAGCTTTACTAAATCAGGGGAACAGGTAGCGAATTTCCAGATAGACTGTACTTCACCAATAGCATGCTGAAAACTACTGACATGCCGCATAGTTGGGCGTTGAGATTCAGGTAAGGTGTCAGACCATTTCATGGTGCGGGTAATTGTGTCATGCAGTTCTTCATATAACATGGCATCATCCACATACATCAGACGTTGAATATCGGTGTTGCTTAAGTGGGCGAGAACTTTTATCGCTTCCTGAGATGACAGTGGATCTGAGGCTAATATTTTCTTCTCATGATAATCATACAGATACGTCCCATTACAGCAGATGACAGGCGTATCGAGTTGCAAAGCCTGATAAAAAGGGTGGATAGCGACATGATGGCGGCCAGTTGCAATCAGCACCTTAACACCGGCTTTACGGGCTTCATTCAGTACAGCGAGTGATTCCGGCAGGATATTCTTTTGAGGACTCAGTAACGTACCGTCCAGATCCAAAACAATGACGCGATATGACATAGATTAGCCTCATAACTATATATAATGTAAAAGATATTACATTGGAACTGAATAAAATTAAACCAATTGTACGGTGAGCTTAACGAATAATTAAAGGAGTGAAGATGAAACAGGTGGTTTATACCGCGAGTCCAAACAGTCGTCAGATTCATGTTTGGAACCTGAATAATGAAGGTGAGTTATCATTAATTCAGACAGTTGATGTTCCGGGAGAAGTACAGCCAATGGTGGTTAGCCCGGATCGCAAGCATCTTTATGTTGGGATCCGGCCACAATTCAGTATTGTCACTTACCAGATTGGTTCTGATGGGAAGCTGGTACAGCAGGGAATTTCACCAATACCGGGTAGCCCGACACATATCGCTACTGACAGGCAAGGCTGTTTTCTGTTCTCTGTTTCCTACAGTTATAACAATTTGAGTATCAGCCCAATTGACGAGCAAGGTATTGCAGGCGCGCCTGTTCAGATTATTGAAGGCTTGCAAGCACCGCATTCAGCCAATATTGATTGGGATAATAAACAGCTATTAGTACCTTGTCTGAAAGAAGATCGCATCCGTATTTTTGAGATGACAGAAGAGGGTTATCTGACAGAAAAGCGCGCTGAAGAAATTGTTACCGCAACGGGTGCTGGCCCTCGTCATATGGCATTCCATCCGAATCAGCAGGTGATTTACTGTATTAATGAACTGGATTCTACGGTGGATGTTTATCACAAATGGGAGAAATACCGGATTATTCAGACCATTGATTCATTGCCGGAAGATTTGGCCGGTATTCGTTGGTCGGCGGATATTCATATTACACCGGATGGTCGTCACCTTTATACCTGTGATCGTACTACAAGTTTGATTAGCCATTTTATTATTTCACAAGATGGTTTTAATTTGATTTTGGCAGGGCACTATAAAACCGAAACTCAGCCGCGTGGTTTTGCTATTGACCATAGTGGAAAATACCTGATTGCATCCGGTCAGAAATCTGACCATATCTTGGTTTCTGCTATTGATAAATATACCGGTAAATTAACTGAGTTAGCGCGTTATCCCGTTGGTAAAGCGCCAATGTGGGTAACAGTGTTAGCTCTTTGAGTTTGAGAAAATTGCTGTGTGTTACGGCGATAATAGACAGATGTAAATATATCTCGGATTAATGACAAAGTGCCGGTCTTTTGGTCAGCACTTTGAACTGAGATTTGTGATGCCCGCCTTTGCTGAAAAATTGTATTCAAAATGTTATAAAATATGATGAGTTACCAGAATTAATCGGCCTAACTACTATAACTTTCGGAATATTCCTATATCTTTTTAAGTGAAATCCATTGCACTATTGATCATCTATTAGCCTATAAGTGGTAAGAACATGATGACGATTTCAGTTAGACCTACTCTTCGTACTGTAAAACCATGGAGAGGTAAATAGAATGGCAAAAGGCTATTATCTGCTCGTTGGTGATAAAACGACCTGTGGTGGCGTCATTATCACCGGTGACCAGACCATGACATTTAACGGGCGGGCAACCGCGCGTGAAGGGGATCACGTCACCTGTGGTAAACATTCCGGTACTTACATGATTGCCGGGGGTGTACCCAGCATGTTTAGCATGGGACGACGATTGGCGGGCACATTAGATAGTGTCAGCACCTGCCCCTGTCGGGCCAGGCTGATTAATTCCGTGATGGACAGTTATGAGAAGCAGGAAGAGTCTGCTGACCGGGCTGTCGCGCCTGCTAATATGGCGGCGCAGAATGTCTCTTCACCGGTGAAGGAAGCGGGAAGCGCTCAACCCGAACCGCCAGTGACGCAGTCCCCGCCACCACCGATACCGGTGTTTACCAAATCCTGCCAGCGGGGCAAAGGCTGTACGGATGCCGGAACCGAAGCTGAACCCGCGAATAACTTTGGCAGAATGGGGATATATCAGGTGCCGTCATCTCCCGCTCCGGTAGCGGCGCAAAAGCCTGAACCGCCTCCTCAGGGCAAAAAACACCCACCTGAACCGGATAAGCCGCAGGATAAAAAATTACCGTGGTATAAGCGGTGGTTTCGTGGTGGAAAAGGGCAGGCTGAAGCGGCGGCTACGGCAGTGGCGGCCACCACCCAAAGCGTGGCAGCGGATGGCGAAGCGCTGGTGATGCGTTACATTGGCGGTGGTGCTGCCAGTTCCGGGCGTTGGCTGGTGGCCCCAAATCCGTTGACGGTCGGGTTAATGGGATTGTTTTATTCACCGAGACTGAATGAAGGCGAAGAGGACTACTTAAACTGCTATCGCCTGAGTGAAATTGCTGAACAGTTTGGCAAAGCCCCGACGCGTGTGCGTTTCCGCTGGATCAGAGATGAAAAAAGCGGCAGGATGACGGTTCAGGGGTATCACGTCGGCCCGGAAAGTGGTCTGGATAAAGTGCCGGTTCGTATGATGAGGCTGAATCGGACCACCGGTAATTATGAATTCTGGGAGCCGGGAGAAAATCGGCCAACGATATTATGGACGCCGAACGAACAGGAGTTTCAGGTTCCAGCCCATACCGGGAATGAAGAACGGTCGTTTATTCCGTCGCAAATCACCGTGTTACCAATCCCGGAAAAAGTGGGCAGTGATATTGAATCATTGCCGATGCCGGAAGAAAAGGATTTCCGCGATTATATTCTGATCTTCCCGATCCCGAATATGCCTCCGGTATATGTGTATTTGAGTAAACCTAGAAATGGATTGCCTCAAGATGGACACGACTATCATCCAGCCCCAAAAACAGAGGAAATTACTGGGGTTTCTGGGTTACGGTCAGCTAAGAAAAAAACTCCAAAACAAAGCGGAGGTGGTAAACGAGATAGATGGATCGATAGCAAAGGCCGCCGAATTTATGAATGGGATTCTCAACATGGTGAATTGGAGGTTTACCGGGTAAGTGATGGTGAACACCTTTGCTCTGTAGATTATAAGACTGGGAAAGAGTTAAAATCTGCTGTCAAAGGACGAAACATTAAACAGTATTTGTGAGGTATATAATGGGATTGAAATTAAGATTGGAGTGGTTTAATAAACAAACAGAATTAGGGGAAGGGTGTGAGTATTCCAAGGATTTTGGAGATAATGCTGATGTTATGGCTAGTGGATTGGGAATATCAACAGAAGATAATATAAATAACGGCGGCTTTGATGTGGAATTTAAATGGGTGAGCGCTTTACAGCCTCACTTTTGTCATCAAATTGATTTATCAGCTTATGATTATCAAATCTCTTTTGATTATCGAGACTTGTGGTGAACAGAGATTCAGCGGATGGTGGGATAGTGAGCAACAAACCACTATCCGTGTTTGACAGAGTTTTTGTTCCACTGTACGGCATATTCTGAGTATGAATTTAATGATGGTCAATGTAGAAGTATTAATAAATAGTCTGGGTAAATCTTATCAAGAAATTTTTGATGAGGGATTAATTCTTTATAAAACTAAACCAAATGGTTTTCCGGGTGATGAGGTTATTTAATTATAAATGGTAAAAGATGAGGGCTAGCGTTTTATCGCGAGGGGAAGAATTTAAAAGAAATTACATTAACCCTATTAAAGCTTTTATATCAAGAACGGATTTAACTTAATAAATACAGCTTTTCAAAAGGAGAGTTAATTTTATTTAATCGAAAATCATAAACCATTAATAGAGAGTTTAAAAGAAACCCGCACGTAAAAAAATATTATCCGAACAGATGGGTATTAAAGCGCTTTCTTGCCAGTTATTTTACGAAGAAAACCCTAAAAATAACGCAATAAAAAAGGGATGAAACGGTTAATCTAACAGCATTTAAGCCCTGAAAAAGGAGGGGGGATTATCCGAAAAAAACAGAGTCAGTAAAGATAAAAATGGATATGATTAGTATTGGTTAAACGTAAAATACAATATCCAATGATGATTAAACTTAACAAAAAGCAGACGTTAAAAGGGGTAAAAACAACGGTTAAAATTTTATACCGATTAAACCCATAAGTTAAAAAAATGATTTTTAATAACAGTTTAAAGCCTGCCTATTAAATAAATGCAACTTTTCAAACGGAGAGTTAATTACATTTAATCGAGAATCATAAACCATTAATAGAGCGTTGAAAAGAAACCAGCATGTAAAATAATATTATCCGAACAGATGGGTATTAAAGCGTTTTCCCGCCATATCCGCAGAATGGGTGGCGGGAGAAAATCACTAACAGTAAATTACAAATTAATTGCCTTGAAAACAGCCTCTGTCAGACATGAAAGCTGCTCTGGTTGAATAATATAAGGTGGCATCAGATAAATCAGTTTACCAAATGGCCTTATCCAGACACCTTCAGAAACAAAATGGTGTTGTAACACCGCCATATTCACCGGTTGTTTCATCTCCACCACCCCAATGGCGCCTAATACCCGAACATCAGCCACTTTTACATGTAATTTTAATGGCATCAACTCAGTGCTTAATTGGCTTTCAATCGATTTAATGCGCTGTTGCCAAGAGCTTTCTAGCAACAATTTCAAACTGGCTTCTGCTACGGCACACGCTAATGGGTTTCCCATAAACGTTGGACCGTGCATAAAACAGCCAGCTTCACCATTGCTGATCGTTTCGGCTACTTTACGGGTTGTCAGTGTTGCTGATAGCGTCATGTAGCCGCCAGTCAGCGCTTTTCCCACACATAAAATATCCGGTTCAATTTCAGCGTGTTCACAAGCAAACAATTTTCCTGTGCGGCCAAAACCGGTGGCAATTTCATCGGCAATTAACAGAATCTGATGCTGCTCACAGAGCATTCTGACTTGGCGCAGATATTCAGGATGATAAATCCGCATTCCTCCGGCACCTTGTACAATCGGTTCCAGAATAACCGCGGCAATATCACTGGAATGCTGCTCCAGCAAAGTACGGAATGAAATGATATCCCGTTCATCCCAAAGAGAATCAAATCCACATTCAGGTGATTCGGCAAACAGATGTGGTGGCAGATAACCTTTGTAGAGATTATGCATCGAATTGTCGGGATCACAGACAGACATAGCACCGAACGTATCACCGTGATAACCGTGACGTAATGTCAGAATACGCTGACGTTTCTCACCTTTTGCCTGCCAGTATTGCAACGCCATTTTCAGGGCCACTTCCACCGCAACAGAACCTGAATCAGCCAGAAAGACGCACTCAAGCGATGGTGGCGTAATGTCCACTAATTGCCGGCAAAGTGCGATTGCGGATGGATGTGTAATTCCACCAAACATGACATGGGACATTTTATCAATCTGAGTCTTAGCTGCCTGATTCAGTATCGGATGATTATATCCATGAATGGCAGACCACCATGAAGACATGCCATCTATCAGCTTACGGCCATCAGTAAGTTCCAGTTCCACACCAGAGGCACTGACAACAGGATAAACCGGAAGTGGTTTGGTCATAGAGGTATAAGGATGCCAGATATGGCGCAGATCAAATTCAATATCGGAAGAAGTCATAAGGCTATATGTAAACTAATTTATTTAAAATAGGTTGACAGTATAACGACATTATTTAAACTGACGAGACTTTTTTCACACTGGAGATGTCATTGTGACTGAACGTAAGCAATGGACAATTAAGCAGGCGCAAGAACTGTTTGATAAACCTTTTTTCGAATTATTATTTCAAGCACAACAGATTCACCGTATGTATTTTGACCCGCAGCAGGTACAGGTCAGTACATTACTTTCCATCAAAACGGGTGCTTGTCCGGAAGATTGCAAATATTGCCCGCAAAGCTCCCGCTATAAAACTGGTCTTGAAAAAGAGCGGTTGATGGAGGTGGAGAAAGTGATTGATTCTGCCCGTGAGGCTAAAAACGCAGGTTCAACACGTTTTTGTATGGGCGCCGCGTGGAAAAACCCTCATGAACGGGATATGCCTTATCTGGAAAAAATGGTTAAGGAAGTCAAAGCATTAGGGATGGAAACCTGCATGACGCTTGGCATGCTCGAGGGTTCACAAGCGCAGCGGTTGGCGGAAGCGGGATTAGATTACTACAACCACAACCTTGATACTTCACCGGAATTTTATGGCAACATCATTACGACCCGGACCTATCAGGACCGGTTGGATACGCTTGATAAGGTGCGGGATGCGGGAATAAAAGTTTGCTCTGGTGGTATCGTCGGCTTGGGTGAAGAAATCCGTGATCGAGCTGCGTTATTGGTACAACTGGCAAACCTGCCAAAACCACCGGAAAGTGTCCCCATTAACATGCTGGTAAAAGTCAAAGGCACTCCGTTGGCTGATAACGAAGATGTAAACGCTTTTGATTTTATCCGCACGATCGCGGTTGCCAGGATCATGATGCCAGCTTCTCATGTCCGGTTATCCGCAGGTCGTGAACAGATGAATGAGCAGACGCAGGCAATGTGTTTTATGGCGGGTGCCAATTCTATTTTCTATGGTTGTAAGCTGTTGACTACGCCTAATCCTGGTGAAGATAAGGATTTACAACTGTTCCGTAAATTGGGTATTAATCCTCAACAGACTCAAACAGCATTCGGTGATAATCAGCAGCAACAGCACCTGGCAGAAGCCATCATCAATGCCGATAACGAACAATTTTATAATGCGGCATTATAATGGACTGGTCAGCGTATCTTTCCCGGCAATTGTCTGAGCGTCGGGACTCTTCTCTATGGCGTCAGCGGCAGGTTAATCAGAAATCAGATGGGCGTTTCCTGTATACCAATGAAGGCAAATATCTTAATTTTTCCAGTAATGATTACCTGGGGTTAAGCGCAAGTCCGGCAGTCATTTCCGCATGGCAGCAAGGGGCTGAACAATATGGTGTTGGCAGTGGGGGGTCAGGCCATATTACGGGTTATACAAACGCTCATCGGCAGTTGGAACAACAATTGGCTGACTGGCTGGGTTATCCAAAAGCGTTGCTCTTTATTTCAGGATATTCTGCTAATCAGGGGGTAATTGCAGCGTTAATGACGAAAATGGATCGGATTATTGCCGATCGGCTGAGTCATGCTTCATTAATGGAAGCTGCTATGCATTCACCTGCTCAATTACGTCGTTTCCTCCATAATCAACCTGAATCACTTGCGGATTTACTGGCAAAACCTTGTGTTGGGAAAACACTGGTGATGACCGAGGGGGTGTTCAGTATGGATGGTGACTGCGCACCGCTGGCCGATATTTATCAGCAAACCCGTGTTTCGGGTAGTTGGTTAATGGTGGATGATGCACATGGTATTGGGGTCTGTGGTGAACAGGGCCGGGGAAGTTGTTGGCAGCAGAAAGTAAAACCGGAGATTTTAATTGTCACTTTTGGCAAAGCGTTTGGGTTGAGTGGTGCGGCGGTACTTTGCGATGAGCAGACGGCAGAATATCTAATTCAGTACGCCCGTCATCTTATTTACAGCACTTCTATGCCTCCGGCGCAGGCAATGGCGATTTCTGAAGCGGTCCGGCAGATACAATCTGGTGATGAGCTGCGCCAACGGTTGCAGCAAAATATTGATGACTTCCGCCAGCAGGCACAGAAACTGCCATTCAACCTGACAGGTTCAGTTACGGCGATTCAGCCATTGATTGTGAGTGATAATGAGTTGAGTGTGTCTTTATCTCAATATTTGCAACAAAAAGGAATTTGGGTTAAAGCGATTCGTCCTCCGACAGTACCGCCAGGCAGTGCCAGATTACGTATTACTCTGACGGCCAGCCATACGCAGCAAGATATTAATATATTGACGGAGACGTTATATGGGTTCTGTAGCTGAATCTGTCGATAAGCAGGCTATTGCCGGAGCATTTGGGCGTGCTGCTGCTAATTATGATGTAGTAGCAAAATTACAGCAGCAAACGGGCGAATTCCTCATGCAACAAGCCAGTGGACATTCTGGCAGGTTAGTTTTGGATGCTGGTTGTGGTACCGGTTTTTTTAGTCACCGCTGGCGGCAACAGGGGAGGCAGGTTATCGCGCTCGATTTGGCATCGGGGATGTTAGCTCATGCCCGTGAAAGACAAGCAGCAGATTATTACCTGCAAGGAGATATTGAGCATTTAGGGCTTGCTGACAGCAGTGTTGATATCTGTTTCAGTAATTTGGTTGTTCAATGGTGCGATAATTTATCTTGTGTTTTAACCGAGCTTTATCGGGTAACCCGCCCTGGAGGATTGATTCTGTTTTCCACATTGGCCAAAGGTTCATTACATGAATTGCAGCAAGCCTGGAGTGCAGTTGATAACTATCAGCATATTAATCATTTTCTGCCACAGCCGATGATTAAGGATGCCTGTCAGGATTTCCGGCATCGTCTTATTAGTCAGGTTTACCGCCAACAATATCCGCATATATTGCCGCTATTGGGTTCCCTGAAAGGGATTGGGGCGACTCATCTTCATTGTGGACGACAGCAGGGGCTGATGACCCGTGGACGGTTGACTGCTTTGGAGCAGGCTTACCCACGGGAAGATAAACATTTACCTCTCAGTTATCAGGTTGTTTTTGGAGTGATTTATCGTGACTAAGCGCTGGTTTTTAACGGGTACAGATACCGAAGTAGGTAAAACAGTTGTCAGTTGTGCTTTGCTACAGGCTGCGACTAAAGCAGGATATAAAACAGCAGGTTATAAACCCGTCGCTTCCGGCAGTGAAATAACACCGGAAGGTGTCCGTAATGCGGATGCACTGGCATTATTGGCAAACAGTTCTTTGCCTTTACAATATGATGAAGTGAATCCGCTGGTATTTGTTGAAGCGACATCACCGCATATTGTTAGCGCTGATTTAAATCAACCTATTGATTTTTCTATTATGTCTGCGGGGCTGCATCATCTGGAAAAGAAAGCCGACTGGGTTTTAGTCGAAGGCGCGGGTGGTTGGCATACTCCTTTATCGGAATCGGCGACTTTTGCTGACTGGGTGATTAAAGAGCAATTACCGGTTATTCTGACCGTGGGTGTGAAACTTGGCTGTATTAATCATGCGATACTCACCGCAGAGGCTATCAGAGGTTCAGGATTATATTTCGCGGGTTGGATAGCGAATGAAGTTGAACCTGCAAGCCAGCGTCAGAAAGAATATCTGGCGACATTAAAACGCATGCTGCCTGCGCCTTTATTGGGGACTATTCCTCATTTAACGCAAGAATATCTTAATTATTCAGGTGAATATATAGATTTTACATTACTGGTTAATTGAATTATTAATCTTACCGGTGACGATATATCGGGTTTTATTGCAATATGCCGGGATGCTATTCCGGCATAAAAATTATATTTTTCAATAACTTTGTTGTGGTTGGCGAAGGTGTGCCTGCTATTCATACTTCGGCGAGCTTTTTATTGACCGTGGCATCTGTGGGTTGGTTTATATAACTCCTGAATATCTTTCTTACCAGATATATAGGGCCTACACCCAGAATAGAATAAACGACTTTAATGATAAATTGGGCAATAATCATTTCTTTTATGATATCGATACCGAGAACTCCATAAAAAGCAATTGAGCAGAATATTATACTGTCGAATGCCGAGGCGATGACCGTACTTGTTATTACTCTGAGGAAAAGATACTTTGAATTTGTAAGAGACTTTATTTTGCAAAGAAGATACGAATTTATATTCTCAGAGATAAAATAAGCAAGAGATGATGCCAGTAATACCGAGACGATACTATTAATTATCCCACTATAAGTGACACCAAACTCCCATCCGGGAACACCTGGCATCAATGCGGTTGCCCAAAGCCCCAGAACAAACAGTAAATTCGCTGCAAAGGAGATAATAATCGTTCTTCTTGCCAGACGTAACCCATAGAATTCGTTTAAAATATCGACCAGAAGGAAAGTTATTGGGTAAATAAAGACGCCGGGTGGAGTGACAATATTAATAATAGGGACATGAATGGGCTTCACGCCACATATTGTGGAGAAAATATAAATAACACTGAGTGCGACGCTGATGAGTAAATATGCTTGCCATGAACGCTCATGACGATCCCCGAGTTCATAAGCTGTGACAATGTTGCTGTGGCTGTATAATTTCCGATATAGCGTACTGAGTTCATGCCTGCTCAGATCTTCTGAAATATCACTATCAACCAGCTCTTTCAGCCCCATAGTAATGGTCTTGCCTGTCGCGAGTACCATGATATTTGCTGATAATTTACCGTACCTTGTAAATCCCAATAACTTAAATTTCTGGTTTGCTGTCATTTATAGCCTTTCTCCTACGATATAGCCTAAAAATTGAGCGTATTTGGGGTATCTTCTGTCTATGCTGTCATCATCTTTCTCTTGCCGGATAAAGAACCCGATTTCCTGAGAGTAGTACAGTAATGGGGTGTTAGTGACTAACGCGGGAGGGCGTTTTATGATGATCACCTCACCGGGTATAAATGTATCCCCTATTTCCGATTCGACTTTAATTGCCAACATATTTGACTCATCGCCAAAGAAATAGGTTAACGGGTACTCAGTAACAAGCTGACCTATTTTTTTCCCGGAAACAGATAAAAATTCAGATTGTGGAATGATGGGGATGGCTGACGGGTTTTTATTACCTTCAGTTGAAAGCGTTTCATTGAGGCGTTCTAGTTGTTCAAGGTCATAATTTTCTATTTCTTCACAGGAAACACCGAAAAAATCGGAGATCCGGAGGATGGTAGATTGTTGAACGTTATTAACTTGTCCTTCCAGAATTTTATAAATGGTAGTACGGGTTAAACCTGTTCGATTGGAAAAGGAACTCTTGGTTTCGCCACGGGTACGTATTAAATATTCTATATTCTTAATGATATTTGTTTTTCGCTGTGCATTAGACGTTTTCATAAAAATCCTTTATGTGAAAATTACTGCATAACTATATATTACTCAATAATATTGTCCAGTATGAGAAAGCCACTCATTGTAATAGTTTATTGATTTTACTTTAATATGTTATTTTTATGACTATTCATATTAGCACATCTTGTGTCATAAGATGCGCATGGAGTTACATTTATATTTTAAAAATAAAAGTTAAATCATAGTATTAAGTGAGATGCATTATAAAGTTTACATAAAAATGAACTTTATGTTTCTTTTTATGTTGACTTTATGGGCTCCATTACAATAATGTTAAGTTGTGTTGATGTGTTTTCTGGCAGTTGGATAGCATCAACCAAAATATTATTCCTATTATAAATCCCTCGGGGAAGAGCTACTTCAACCTTCGAGTTTAAAAACTGGTTATTTCTTTTAGCACTAGGGAACCACCGTAAGATAAGGAAGTGAAATAAACATTAGGACTTAAATTAGTAAATTGATTAAATGGTAACACAGTTAAATCACCGGGAAATGACAATATAAAAAATGCTTGGGAACAGCAATAGATTAAAATTGTGGATGATAGGTACAAAGTAGGTCTTTCGATCGAAAATAGCCAGCAGAATATTGGACATTTTGTCAGGGCAGTGTAGATCTGATATTTTTGTATCTATCGTTTTTTTTAAAGCTCCCTAATGGGGCTTATCTTGTCGAATAGGGGAATGCTGATGTGAATTAATCTATTTATCAAGGATATACTTTATATTCTAGTTAAAAGATGAGTTTTACTCATATCAATAAGGTGATTTTATTTTTCTGGCAAGTACTTATTAGTATAGCCAAAAATGTTATTGGTGATATCGAGTCTACTGTTGCTGAAAACAGTAATGAATCTCATTATCGAAATGGAAATATTTACTTTATTTCTGCTCAGGTGAAAAATTATCACCATCTCTTCTGGTGTAAACAGGTGTGATACTGGAAAACTGTTTACCGGTTATTTCCTATTGAATAAAAATTCTGATGCGAAGTCGGTATGGTTTGTTGCTGGTCAAAAAACAGTAAAAATTTTTACTGGTAGAGGATACCTCTTTTGTGGAATGATGCTGCAACCTCGTACAGCTAATAGGGTTTGTAGAGTTATCCACTATTCCTGTGGATAACCTTGTGTATTAGGCTTAGAAAAGTTGCGTAACGCAAGAAAATACGCGGCTTTCGTCAAGGTTGATGTTATTCTCGTCTTTGTTTTAATTTATTTTAATATCAATAAGATAACTAAAATCAAGCCTTGTCTGGCCGGTGATGACGCCCTGTGTTGTCACCTTTCAGTCGATCATATAAAAAATGAAAAAATCAAGGTGATTTTGGGGATAACGTAGTATTTATTTTGATGTCAACCAATATTTAATTAATAGGGAAATAGCCTAAATTGAGCCGGTTTTTACAAAACTGACTTGAAGCTGGTTTTTTATCCAGTATTATAGGCGGCTTAATGCCAGGAAAGTGAGATATCTATGAGTAAGGTGTTCAAATTACATTCTGACTTCCAACCGGGTGGTGATCAACCAGAGGCTATTCACCGATTGCAGGAAGGGCTGGAGGACGGGCTTGCCCACCAGACTCTGTTGGGCGTAACGGGGTCAGGTAAAACATTCACTATTGCTAATGTGATAGCGAATTTAAACCGGCCAACAATGGTACTTGCGCCAAACAAGACACTAGCAGCTCAACTTTACAGTGAAATGAAGGAATTTTTTCCAGAGAATGCGGTGGAGTACTTTGTTTCTTATTACGATTATTACCAACCTGAAGCTTATGTTCCCAGTTCCGATACTTTTATCGAAAAAGATGCCTCAATAAACGAGCACATTGAACAAATGCGTTTATCCGCCACAAAGGCTTTGCTGGAGCGGCGGGATGTCATCGTGGTTGCATCTGTATCGGCTATTTATGGTTTGGGTGATCCGGACAGTTACCTGAAAATGATGCTCCACCTGACCAATGGGATGATTATCGATCAACGTTCTATTCTGCGGCGTTTGGCTGAATTGCAATATACGCGTAATGATCAGGCATTTCAGCGGGGGACATTCAGGGTACGCGGTGAAGTGATTGATATCTTCCCGGCTGAATCTGATGAGCATGCTTTGCGTGTTGAGTTATTTGATGATGAGGTGGAACGGCTATCACTGTTTGATCCGCTGACGGGACAAATTGAATATCATGTTCCACGATATACTGTTTATCCGAAAACTCACTATGTGACTCCCCGTGAGCGTATTATTCAGGCAATGGAAGAGATTAAAGTTGAGCTTGAGGAACGGCGCAAGGTACTGTTGGCAAACGGTAAGTTGTTGGAAGAACAGCGTATTACTCAGCGTACCCAGTTTGATTTGGAAATGATGAATGAATTGGGTTATTGCTCCGGCATTGAAAACTACTCCCGTTACCTCTCCGGACGTGCAGAAGGAGAACCACCTCCGACACTGTTTGATTATCTTTCTGCTGATGGACTGTTAGTGGTGGATGAATCACACGTGACAATCCCGCAAATCGGTGGGATGTACCGAGGAGATCGTTCTCGTAAAGAAACGTTAGTGGAATATGGTTTCCGTATGCCTTCCGCATTGGATAACCGTCCGCTGAGATTTGAAGAATTTGAAGCACTGGCTCCACAGACAATTTATGTTTCGGCCACACCGGGTAAATATGAATTGGAAAAATCTGGTGGGGATGTTGTGGAACAGGTGGTGCGTCCTACCGGTTTGCTTGATCCTGAAATAGAAGTTCGCCCGGTAACCACTCAAGTTGATGACTTACTGTCTGAAATCCGTATTCGGGCGGTGAAAAATGAGCGTGTGCTGGTCACTACGCTGACCAAGCGAATGGCGGAGGATTTAACTGAATATTTGGAAGAACACGGTGAGCGGGTTCGCTATTTGCACTCAGATATTGATACTGTCGAACGGGTGGAAATTATTCGGGATCTTCGTTTAGGTGAGTTTGATGTATTAGTGGGTATTAACTTGCTGAGGGAAGGGCTGGACATGCCAGAGGTTTCTCTGGTGGCAATTCTTGATGCTGATAAAGAAGGTTTCCTGCGTTCTGAGCGTTCATTAATTCAAACTATTGGGCGTGCAGCGCGTAACTTGCATGGCAAGGCGATTCTTTATGGCGATAAGATCACCGATTCAATGGCGAAAGCGATTGGTGAGACGGAACGTCGTCGTGCGAAACAACAAGTATTTAATCAAGAGCACGGCATTGTTCCAACAGGTCTGAATAAGAAGATCAGTGATATTCTGCAAATTGGTCAGTCTGCGGGTAGCAAAGGGAAGGGCAGAAGTAAGGTGGTGGTTGCGCCGGAAGAATTTAGCAAGCTATCCGCCAAAGAGCTGGAAAACAAAATCCGCGGGCTGGAAGCGAAAATGTACCAGCATGCGCAGGATCTTGAATTCGAGCAAGCGGCGAGTGCTCGGGATCAGGTTCAGGCATTGCGTGAGCAATTTATTGCCAATTCTTAATTAACCAAGGTTTTGCAGGGTATTTTCTAACGCCTGATGCAGTAATTCACGGTCGTGGCGGTAGGGAATATCCTGTGCTTCCAGTATTTGTTGAGTAATAATCCGGTCGCTAAGTTCGCTGATATCTGTACAGGGGCCAACAATGACCGCGTTGATTATCCGGCAGCCAATTTTGTTTTCCATTATTTCCAATTTATCTTTCAGTGTTAATCCAGCGGCTGCGGTACTTAATTCTTTCCCAAGATTACCGATATAAATCATACTGGCGTTGCTGCGGCGCAGTGCCTGAGTTAAATCTTCAAGTAAAAGTAATGGCATCAGACTGGTAAAGAAGCTTCCAGGCCCGATAATAATCAGGTCCGCCTGAGTGATAGCATCCAGCGCTTCTTTTGTCGCCGTAGCTGGAGGGTAAATCATCAACTCCTGTGGAATACAATGCAACTGATCAATATTGACTTCGCCATAGATGGTATTGCCTTGATCATCTACTGCCATCAGGTCAACTGGCTGTTCAGACATGGGAATAAGATGAGAATTCACTTTTAGCAGGCTGCGGATTAAATTAATCGCTTCAAGAGGTCTGACACTCAGATGATCCAACGCCTTAAGCATCAGATTACCCAGGTTATGACCTGCCAGTTCCCCATTACCACCGAAACGGTATTCAAACATTGCTGATGCAACGCTGGGTTCGGTAATGAGCTGATTTAAACAATTGCGGGTATCTCCCCAGGCAATACCGCCTTCAGAGCGCCGGATCCTGCCGGTTGAGCCGCCATTATCTGTCGTGGTGACAATACCTGTCAGGCGAGAGCCTAATGATGAAAGAGAGGACATAACGCGCCCAAGGCCATGGCCTCCACCGAGGGCAACTACCCGATCTAAATCGGCTAATGTGCGGTTTCGCATAGAATTCCTGTTGCTGACTGAACTTATATTGACCGAGTAATTTTAGCGTAATTTATTATAAAACACGATTAACCGAAAAAGTGCCGTGATTTGGCGCAATATTTTAATTAACCTGAACTCTGCTTAAGAAAGGAAAGAAAAAAGGAACTAAGAGCCCGAGGCACGATCAACGTTTTTGTATAGAAAACAAAATCGTGGAGATCCTCAGGCTATGATGACTTTAGAAGAACTTGACTGCTGCGTCGATGATTTTTGCCAAAAATTTATTCCGCTTTGGGAACAACAGCTCATCGAGAATAACCGGCTTAAACGCCATCGCGCCGCTTCCCTGTCACTGAGTGAAATCATGACGCTCCTCATTTTATTTCACATGAGCCACTATCGTCATTTCAACGCGTTTTATATTGAGCATGTGCAACAGTATCTTAAGGCTGATTTCCCCCATCTGGTCAGTGACAACCGAATAATAACCTTGAAGAAAAGCGCGATTATCCCGTTGTGCGCTTTTCTTTCTTCACGCAAAGAAAAATCACAAGGCATGGCTTTTATCGACTCCACCAAAATCGCCGTTTGCCATAATCTTCGTATTCCCCGAAATAAGGTTTTTGAGGGGGTAGCACAACGGGGGAAAACCAGTATGGGGGGGTTTTATGGTTTTAAAC
>NZ_JBHFKW010000025.1:0-77593 GCF_042879395.1 Photorhabdus sp. RM322S | reverse complement strand
AACGTCGCGAAAAGCGGCGGTCTGAAGGGCGAATGGCAGAAGGGCCATTCGTAAACTGCCCTGATTGGCATTGAAATTTTATGTTGTGGTAACGACATAAAGGACAAGAAATTCGGTGGTGCGGTAGTTCAGTTGGTTAGAATACCGGCCTGTCACGCCGGGGGTCGCGGGTTCGAGCCCCGTCCGCACCGCCACCTTATTTAGGGGCGTAGTTCAATTGGTAGAGCACCGGTCTCCAAAACCGGGTGTTGGGAGTTCGAGTCTCTCCGCCCCTGCCAGTTACAAACTAAGTAATAACTAAGGTAGTTTGCAATATTGATAACCCAGCTATTTAGCTGGGTTTTTTCTTATTTGTACTGTGTACAATGAATACATATCACCTTGGCAGATGTTATTTTTTGACCGTGATAATTAAAGGGTGACTCAGAGGAGAAAGTCTTCTGGGTGGTATTTGGCAAGGGAAATATTATCTAGACATAAGATATTGATTTAACTAATAAAAATCTATTTAAACTTAATATCTTTATTGTCACTTTTACATACAGAGAGTCATCTCTTGACTGATCAATTAAAGGGTATTGCTAGTTTATTATCTTAATTTTGACTTGAATGTTGGACTCGTATCTAAGAGTAAACTATAACAGCATATTCTTTATTGTCTTTGATATTTAGTGTTCAAGCATCTTTTTCATGAATTAATTCAGCGGCATGTAGATTCAGACTCTTTTTGGGGTTAGAAGGCGTAGGTGATCAATGCGTCTACCGCCTCTAATAGAAAACTGAACAGTTTAAATATTCTATGTGAGAAATATTTCTTA
This sequence comes from Photorhabdus sp. RM322S, assembly GCF_042879395.1. Taxonomy (NCBI): domain Bacteria; kingdom Pseudomonadati; phylum Pseudomonadota; class Gammaproteobacteria; order Enterobacterales; family Morganellaceae; genus Photorhabdus; species Photorhabdus sp. RM322S. The sequence continues at coordinate 76,775 of NZ_JBHFKW010000025.1, read as the reverse complement.
ACGTAATAAACATCGTTTCAATTAGATAATATTTTTTCAGTCTTATCCGCTCCCATAGTAATAAAAATTTTTCTTGATCCATTTATGGATATTTATTATAAGGAAGAAGCTAGTCGGTTGATGCATCTGAATCTATTCTCAACTTATTACTGATGCTATTAGTGTACAAATTGCACTTATTAGTCGAATCCGCCATGTTTAAAGGATTTGCGTCAATTAAGTCTTAGTGAGCACTCTAATCGTGACAGTTTTCTTATTAAATGAAGTTCGGTTTAAAGTTTAAAATAAAATTTACTTAAGTCGAATGGCAAGGTAAGAGTATTGAGTATCCAGACGATGAGGGTAGGTTCGTTTAGTAAGTTATTCAAAATCATCTTACCCTTCTTCACTGTGGTTCTGGGTTTTCTGATTCAAGTCACAGTCTTAAACCATGACGTAGTGTGTAGTAAGTGAAGATTATTTGGCAAACAGGGGGATATGTGGAAGGATGGCGAAAGTAATCCCGCCTCCTGCGTGATCTAAAATTTTGTTCCCTCTTACTATTTTCTTTTCTGTTTCCGTGTAACACTCCTATCTGGAAATCTTGCAGAATATAGATCCACTAATTGAATGAGTTGCATAAAATGTCTCTTAATCTCTTGTAGAAGTATTGATGACAGGTATTTTTAATAGCTGCTGAATCAATGCTTGTTGATCGTTGTTCTGTAGCCATATAGCGTATAATGGGCGTTCAATTAGTTCAGTATTTGGGTAAGAGACAAGTTTTGAATATTCGTTTTGCCAGTGTATTGGTAGGAAGGCGGCTCCTCTGACACTGTTGAGCAGCTGGCGAGCTATATGTGCCGAAGTGGTTGTGATGATGGGCAATTGTTCACTTTTTAAAATCCGTTGTTCTTGTTGATGGAAATCAGCTCCCCATTCTAATTTGATGTAGTTTTCAACTTGGTATTGCAGATTTTCTTCCGTCGTTAATAATTTCAGGCAAATATTCCCTAATAACAAGCTTTGGAATTCATCCATTTTAGGTGGTTCAGTCGTTATTAGTAGATCTAACTCACGCGAATGAAGTTGTTTAACAAGAGATTGCCGAGTAGAAATCCGGGATTCTAATCTTAGTTCCTGATGTCTTTTATAGAAATCCTGTAGCCAAGGGGTTAAATATGCTTCCCATAATGATGCGGTAGCGCCAATTGTCAATTCAGTATGTTGAGATGCATGTGTTATCTCTTTTTTAGCCAATTGCCAGGTATTCATCAGTGATTCTGCATACGGCACAAGGCGTTCGCCAGCGGCTGTAAGACGGATGTTATTGCGATGACGCGTGAAAAGATTAGCACCTAATTGGTTTTCTAATTGGCGTATGCGAAAGCTGACTGCTGACTGTGTCAGGTATAGTGATTCGGCTGCCCGACCAAAGTGACGAGTTTTACTGACCTCCAGAAAGGTTTTCAGTAATTCGGTGTCCACATGTTTCTCCAATAATTTTTATCGTTAAGATTTAAATGTTTTGTTTTACAGAATGCCAGGCCTATCTAATACTCCGCGCCATAATTAGCATGATAGTAACAGTAATAGAATTAGGAGTGTGTCAGATGGCCGAAAGCTTCATCACGACTAATCGTTTTTTTGATAACAAACATTATCCTCGCGGGTTTTCCCGCCATGGCGATTTCACCATTAAAGAGGCGCAATTGCTAGAGCGTCATGGTTATGCGTTCAATGAGTTAGATCTCGGTAAACGTGAGCCTCAAACAGAAATAGAAAAACTGTTTGTTGCTGTTTGCCGGGGTGAACGTCAGCCTGTGACGATAGAAGAAAAAGTATGGGCCAAATATTTGGCAAGGATTAGTCGTCCAAAACGTTTTCATACCCTGTCAGGTGGTAAGCCTCAGGTTGATTCTTCTGATGACTATACCGACACTGATGATTAATATCATCACAAGTTATGAGTACAGGGGCTTTGCCCCTTTTTTCATTTTTAACCTGATTGTTTTTGTAACTGTATTAATAGCCTGTCCATACTGCGGTAGCTTAAGGCTTCCATAATATGTGGTTTTTCTATCTCTTTTTTTCCTTCTAAGTCGGCGAGTGTTCGGGATGTTCTCAGAATTCGATGCCATGCCCGGATGGAAAGCCCTAGCTTTGTTAGTGTTTCTTCTAGAAACACAGCATCGTTAAGTTTGAGCTTACAAAATGTTTCTGTCTCTTTACTATTCATATGAGCATTAATTTTTCCACAGCGTTTCAATTGTATTTCTCGCGCTGTCAGTACTCTTAATTTTACATTTTTGCTGCTTTCGCTTGATCTAACTGGGCTACTCAATGTTCCAATGGGTAACAGAGGAACTTCAATTGAGAGATCAAAGCGATCTAAAAAAGGCCCGGAAAGTTTTGCCAGGTATCGAAGTATTTGCTGAGGATTACTTCGATTATGAATTCCTTGATGATGGCCTGTAGGGCTGGGATTCATTGCTGCTATTAATTGAACCTGAGCAGGAAAACAAACTTTTGCCCTGGCTCTGGATATGATTATTTCCCCTGACTCCAGTGGTTCTCTGAGGGCATCAAGGACTCTGCGTTCAAATTCAGGAAGTTCATCCAGAAACAGCACACCGTTGTGAGCAAGTGATATTTCACCGGGTTTAGGAAGTCCACCACCGCCAACCAGCGCTGCCATTGAAGAGCTGTGATGAGGCGCTCTGAATGGACGTGTATGCCATTGTTCCGGTGGAAGGTAGGTATCTACCAGGCTATTGATAGCGGCAACCTCAAGGGCTTCTTTGTTTGTTAATGGCGGTAATAAACTGCATAGGCGGCTTGCCAGCATCGTTTTTCCTGTCCCAGGTGGGCCAAGTAGTAAAAGATTATGTCCGCCTGCTGCTGCGATTTCCAGTGTGCGTTTTGCTTGTTCCTGACCAATAATATCCTGAAGATCCGGTTGTGATTGTTCTGTTGAAAATTCATGCTGGATTGTTGTTGTCAGCAGTTGTTTTTCTCCTTGAAGAAAGTGGCAGATATGCAAGAGGTGTTCTGCCATTAACGTTGCATCCTGAGATAAGATTGCCAGCTCTGTTCCGTTTTCTGTCGATAGAATAAGTTGCCTGCCTGCGTCTCCCGCGCTTAGTGCAGCTGGAATTGCGCCATTAACTCTCCGTAAGCTCCCGGATAGCGCGAGTTCACCAAGAAATTCATAACGGTTCAGTTTATCGGCAGGTATTTGTTCTGAAGCTGCCAGAATAGCGATAGCAATCGGCAAATCATAACGGCCACCTTCTTTGGGAAGGTCTGCGGGTGCAAGATTGACGGTGATTCTTTTAGGCGGATAGGTAAACCCGCTGTTGATCAACGCGCTTCTGACACGATCTCTTGCTTCTTTTACGGCTGTTTCAGGCAAACCAACCAGAGTTAATCCAGGTAAGCCATTACTAATATGCGCTTCAACAGTAACAATGGGGGCATGAATACCTATCGTCGCTCTGGTATAAATAACAGCGAGGGCCATCCTATTCTCCTTAGTAAGAAAACGCATATGATGGGCTGAATTGAGATAATAAATAGTGTCTTATTATTTTTTTGCGAGACGGCTCTAAGAAATATTTTACGAGGTGACTAAAAGAATTTTTTTATTAGGTTTTCATTAGATGGTTTTTATTTAAGTTAATTGATTTTATTTGTTTTATATTCGTAAGTTTAATCATGAAATTTATTTTTCATATTATTTTCATGATGGTTTTTTATTGTTTTGATATTGGTTTTTTATTTGTTTTGGATTCAAATTTTATATCTCATTATAGTGATTTTATATATTTTCACAGTGGGTTAAATTAGTGTTTTATATATTTTTGCTTTATTTATTAACTGGGATTGTTGTCACCCAGGTGATTAATAATAAGATCTTTATTTGGTTTTAGCTGAATGGTTTGTTTTATTTGTTATTTATTAATGTGATATATTGTTTTTATATAATAATCTGGATTTTATCACCTAAATTTAATTCATTTATGGGAAAATAATCCAATTTGTAATTATCTAATTGAAAATAAACAATATTTTTTCATGCTGAAGAATAAAACAAAATAAAAGTTGTCAAGCTATGAAGAACGTGATAACTCTTAAATATAGATTAAACAAACGAGTTAAAACGGTCAAGATTATGAACATATTCGTCCAAGTGATTAGCCTAGTTATCGTCAGCGTGGTGGTGATTATTATCCCACCGTGCGGGGCTGCACTTGGACGAAGAAAGGCTTAGACGAACAGCCAGATCTCTCGAAGACCCCCGCACCGAAAGGCGCGGGGGTTTTTTTTCGGCAAGCAAAAATCAGTCAGAGACAAAAACATACAACAGAACAAAATTTTGTCTCACAGGGTAAACACAGGGGATATGAAAAATGAACGGGGCGCAGTGGGTTGTAAAAGCATTACGAACGCAGGGTATTGATCAGGTTTTCGGCTACCCTGGTGGTGCAATCATGCCGGTTTACGATGCTTTGTACGATGGTGGTGTGGAGCACTTACTTTGTCGGCATGAACAGGGCGCTGTTATGGCTGCAATTGGTTATGCGAGAGCCAGCGGTAAGCCGGGAGTCTGTATTGCCACATCCGGGCCGGGGGCAACAAACTTAATCACTGGATTGGCTGATGCGTTGTTAGATTCTATTCCTGTTGTCGCTATCACTGGTCAGGTTAGTTCTGAATTGATTGGAACTGATGCCTTTCAGGAAGTCGATGTTTTAGGTCTCTCCCTTGCTTGCACCAAACACAGCTTCTTAGTGGACTCCCTGGAAAATTTACCTCAAATTATGGCTGAAGCCTTTTCTATTGCAACCAGTGGTCGACCTGGCCCGGTTTTGGTTGATATTCCTAAAGATATTCAGCTGAAAGAGGGGAATTTAACCCCACATCTGGTTCCTGTTGAGCAAGATATACCCTGTACTGAAAATGAATTAGAACAAGCCCGGAAGATGATTGCGGCTGCGGCAAAGCCAGTGCTGTATGTTGGTGGCGGAGTTGGTATGTCTCAGTCAGTTTCTGTTTTGCGTAATTTTGTTGCGGAAACAGGTATGCCGGTTGTTTCCACGTTGAAAGGTTTGGGTGCTGCTGATACTGAACATCCATGTTATCTGGGAATGCTTGGGATGCATGGTACGAAAGCTGCAAATTTTGCTGTTCAGTCATGTGATTTGCTAATTGCCGCAGGTGCCCGTTTTGATGATCGTGTGACTGGCAAACTCAATACCTTTGCGCCGAATGCAAAAGTTATTCATCTGGATATCGATCCGGCAGAGCTGGGGAAATTACGTCAGGCTCATGTGTCATTGCTGGGGGATTTAAAAGCGTTGTTGCCTCGTTTACAGCAACCAATATCAATTATGTCCTGGCAGCAGGAAGTTAAGCGTCTGAAGGCTGAATATCCTTGGTACTACGATCATCAGGGGGAGGCTATCTATGCACCTTTGTTATTGAAGCAGGTTTCAGATCGTAAAACATTAAACACGGTTGTTACCACCGATGTTGGACAGCATCAGATGTGGACAGCTCAACATATGACTTTTGATGGGCCTGAAAATTTTATTACATCCAGTGGGCTGGGATCGATGGGATTTGGTATCCCTGCTGCGATTGGTGCTCAAATTGCCCGACCAGAGGATATGGTGATCTGTGTATCCGGTGATGGTTCTTTCATGATGAATGTTCAGGAATTGGGGACAATTAAACGCAAACAGTTACCAGTAAAAATTTTACTGTTGGATAACCAGCGGCTGGGAATGGTGCGGCAATGGCAGGAGCTGTTTTTTGATAAACGATATAGCGAGACAACATTAACGGATAACCCTGATTTTGTCGCATTAGCGAAGGCTTTTGATATTCCTGGGCAACATATCACTGATAAATCACAGATTGATGAAGCTTTGGATGCGTTATTCAATAGTAAGGGACCGTATTTATTACAGGTATCAATTGAGGAATTAGAAAATGTTTGGCCGTTGGTTCCTCCCGGTGCAAGCAATGAAACTATGTTGGAGAAATCATTATGATGCAGCATCAACTTGCAATCCAGGCTCGTTCCTGCCCTGAAATATTAGAACGTATCTTACGAGTAACGCGTCATCGTGGATTTGAGATATGTTCGATGAATATGGATCAAACAATGGATGGCTATAATGTTAATATCGAATTAATTGTTGCCAGCCAAAGACCTGTTAATTTGTTGTTTTCACAATTAACTAAATTAGTGGATGTCGCTGGTGTCAAGATTCTGCAACCGAAATCACAATTAATACGTGCATAACGTAGAAATAAAGGAAGAAGAGAATGACGAAGCAATCCGATTACATTTGGTTCAATGGCGAGATGGTTCCTTGGGCAGATGCTAAAGTTCACGTAATGTCACATGCTTTGCATTACGGTACGTCGGTTTTTGAGGGAGTTCGCTGCTATGACTCTTATAAAGGGCCAGTCGTTTTCCGCCATCGTGAGCATATGCAGCGTTTACATGATTCTGCAAAGATTTACCGTATGCCAGTGAGTCAGAGTGTTGATGAATTGATGGAAGCATGTCGGGCAACTCTTCGTAAAAATAATTTAGTCAGTGCTTATATACGTCCACTGGTGTTTATTGGGGATGTTGGAATGGGGGTTAATCCACCCGCCGGTTATAAAACTGATGTCATTATTGCCGCTTTCCCATGGGGAGCTTATTTGGGAGAAGATGCACTGGATCAAGGAATCGATGCCATGGTTTCTTCATGGAACCGAGCGGCGCCAAATACAATACCAACAGCTGCTAAAGCGGGGGGTAACTACCTGTCTTCTCTTCTGGTTGGTAGTGAGGCCCGTCGTCATGGATATCAGGAAGGTATTGCTCTGGATGTTTATGGTTATATCTCTGAGGGCGCGGGTGAAAATCTGTTTGAAGTAAAAGATGGGGTATTGTTCACTCCACCCTTGACCTCAGCTTCATTACCAGGAATTACCCGTGATGCCATTATCAAACTAGCGAAAGATTTGGGGCTGGAAGTTCGTGAACAGGTATTGTCACGCGAATCTCTGTATCTGGCGGATGAAGTTTTTATGTCTGGTACAGCGGCTGAAATCACTCCTGTTCGCAGTGTTGATGATATTCAGGTTGGTATTGGTAAATGTGGACCCATTACCAAGAAGATTCAGCAAGCATTCTTTGGTTTGTTTGATGGCACAACAGAAGATAAATGGGGCTGGTTAGATCCAGTAAATTCTTAATAAAACTATAAATAATTTAACGGGCGGTTCGTTCCCCGCCTGTTTTGATAACACGGGAGTGAAGAATAATGCCTAAGTACCGTTCTGCCACCACGACTCATGGCCGCAATATGGCAGGGGCCCGAGCTTTATGGCGTGCGACAGGGATGACCGATGCGGATTTCGGTAAACCGATTATTGCGGTAGTTAACTCATTTACTCAATTTGTTCCGGGGCATGTTCATTTGCGGGATTTAGGTAAATTGGTTGCCGAGCAGATTGAAGCATCAGGTGGTGTTGCGAAAGAGTTCAATACAATAGCGGTGGATGACGGTATTGCAATGGGGCATGGCGGTATGCTCTATTCTTTGCCATCACGCGAATTGATCGCTGATTCTGTCGAATATATGGTGAATGCTCACTGTGCTGATGCCATGGTGTGTATTTCTAACTGTGACAAAATCACACCAGGTATGCTGATGGCAGCCCTGCGCTTGAATATTCCTGTAATTTTTGTTTCCGGTGGTCCCATGGAAGCCGGTAAAACAAAATTGTCGGATCAGATTATCAAATTAGATTTGATCGATGCCATGATTCAAGGCGCAAACCCTAATGTCAGTGACGAGGATAGTTATCAGATTGAGCGTTCAGCCTGCCCAACCTGTGGTTCCTGTTCCGGGATGTTTACTGCTAACTCTATGAATTGTTTGACAGAAGCTCTGGGGCTGTCTCAGCCAGGAAATGGTTCATTACTGGCGACTCATGCGGATCGTAAGGTGCTGTTTCTGAACGCGGGAAAACGTATTGTTGAGTTGACTAAGCGCTACTATGAGCAAAATGATGATAGTGCTCTGCCGCGTAATATCGCAACGAAAGCTGCATTTGAAAATGCGATGATGCTGGATATTGCTATGGGCGGTTCAACAAATACTGTACTTCACTTACTGGCTGCGGCACAGGAAGGCGAGGTCGATTTCACCATGGCGGATATTGACCGTCTGTCTCGTCAGATTCCTCATCTGTGTAAAGTTGCCCCAAGCACACAAAAATATCATATGGAAGATGTCCATCGTGCTGGTGGTGTGATGGGTATTTTAGGTGAGCTGGATAGAGCCGGTCTGTTGAATCGTCAGGTTAAAAATGTTTTGGGGTTGGATTTGCTACAAACGCTTGATCAATATGATGTGATGCTGACGGTAGATGAATCGATAAAGAAAATGTATTCAGCAGGCCCTGCGGGTATCCGTACTACTCAGGCATTTTCACAGGATTGCCGTTGGCCTTCTTTGGATATTGACCGTGTAGAAGGTTGTATCCGTGACCTCAAACATGCATACAGTCAGGATGGAGGCCTTGCAGTTTTGTTTGGCAATTTGGCTATAGATGGCTGTATTGTAAAAACCGCAGGGGTTGATGAGAACAGTTTGACATTTCGTGGGCCAGCTAAAGTTTATGAAAGTCAGGAAGATGCGGTTGATGCAATCTTGGGTGGCAGAGTCGTTGCTGGTGATGTGGTCGTCATTCGTTACGAAGGACCAAAAGGTGGGCCGGGAATGCAGGAGATGCTGTATCCGACGACGTATCTGAAATCTATGGGATTGGGTAAAAGCTGTGCATTGATTACAGATGGCCGTTTCTCCGGTGGTACCTCTGGTTTATCGATAGGCCACGTTTCGCCAGAAGCCGCTAATGGTGGTTTGATCGGTTTGGTCCAAGATGGCGATATCATTGATATTGATATTCCACTGCGGAAAATCCAACTTGATGTGGATGAAAAGACACTTGCTGCCCGTAAAACGGTGGAACTTACCCGCGAAGATAATGCGTGGACGCCGAAATCCCGCGAGCGCCAGGTATCTTTTGCCCTGAGAGCTTATGCTTCATTGGCGACCAGCGCGGATAAAGGGGCTGTCCGCGATAAATCTAAGCTAGGGGGATAATTGCATGGTTGCATTTCGTCCCTTAACTTCCGCACCAAATGGTGCAGAGTACCTGAAAGCGGCGTTAAGCGCGCCTGTCTATGAAGTTGCTCAGGTGACGCCGTTACAGGAAATGAAGAAAATTTCTACCCGTTTGGGAAATACTATTTTGGTAAAACGGGAAGACCGGCAGCCTGTTCACAGTTTCAAGCTCCGTGGCGCTTACACTATGATTGCGGGTTTGACTGAGGAACAAAAAAACCGGGGGGTGATTACGGCATCAGCTGGTAACCATGCTCAGGGGGTTGCGCTTTCTGCCAATCGACTGGGAATTAAATCTCTGATTGTTATGCCGGTCGCCACTGCGGATATCAAGGTCGATGCAGTCCGTAGTTTCGGTGGAGAAGCTCTGCTATATGGTGCCAATTTTGATGAAGCTAAAGCCAAAGCAATAGAAATGGCCCAGCAGGAAGGCTATACCTTTGTTCCGCCGTTTGATCATCCCGATGTCATCGCGGGTCAGGCGACACTGGCGATGGAACTTCTGCAACAAGATGTACATCTGGATCGAATCTTTGTGCCTGTCGGTGGTGGTGGTTTGGTTGCTGGAGTTGCTGTGTTGATTAAGCAGCTGATGCCAGAAATTAAAATTATTGGGGTGGAAGCGGAAGATTCAGCTTGCCTGAAAGCAGCGATGGCAGCTGGGCATCCGGTAGATTTACCAAGAGTTGGCCTGTTTGCTGAAGGTGTTGCTGTTAAACGTATCGGTGATGAAACTTTTCGTTTATGTCAGCAATATGTGGATGATGTTATCACGGTGGACAGTGATGCCATTTGTGCTGCGGTAAAAGATCTATTTGAAGATGTGCGTGCGATTGCTGAACCATCCGGAGCATTGGCACTGGCTGGATTGAAAAAGTATGTTCAGCAGCATCAGATCAAAGGTGAGCGGTTGGCACACATTCTTTCTGGTGCTAACGTAAATTTCCACGGGTTACGTTATGTCTCTGAGCGTTGTGAATTGGGGGAGCAACGGGAAGCGCTGTTGGCCGTGACTATTCCTGAACAAAAGGGGAGTTTTCTGCGTTTTTGTCAGAAATTGGGCGATAGGGCGGTAACAGAGTTTAATTACCGCTATACGGATGCGGATCCTGAACAAGCTTGTCTTTTCGTTGGTGTCCGATTGAGTCGTGGTGAAGTGGAGAGACGGGAAATCATCGAGGAATTGCGTACCGCAGGATATCAGGTTGCAGATCTTTCAGATGATGAAATGGCGAAATTGCATGTCCGCTATATGATCGGCGGTCGTCCATCTAAGCCATTGAGTGAGCGTTTGTATAGTTTTGAATTCCCTGAATCACCGGGGGCCTTGCTGAAGTTCCTGCAAACGTTGGGAACTTACTGGAATATTACATTATTTCATTATCGCAATCATGGTACAGATTATGGTCGGGTGTTAGCGGCATTTGAATTGTCAGGAACAAAAGTGCGTTTTAAGCGTCACCTTGATGCGTTGGGCTATGGGTATCACGATGAGACGGATACTCCTGCGTTTAAGTTCTTTTTAATGGGTCAGTCATCTGAAACAGCTGGATGATGATAAGCATTTTGACGATGAAAAAATATGTTTCGTAGAACAACAAAATAGCGCCTTGGAAGGTGCTATTTTGACAAGATTTTGTATTCTCTGAGGTTTCACTGGAAATAGCCTTGGGTTCTTTGACTATTGTTATTAGTGCCGATGGGTAGTCATCCAGTTTATTATTTATTATCGTGTTATTTCTTTGCTCCAACTGTGGGTTTTGCCAGCCAGATAAAGATCAGCAAAATAAGAAAAATAAAACCAAATAGCCAATAAATCTCGTTGGCGGCGATAATCAATCCCTGGTTAGTGACTTCACGCGCCAGAGAGCTACTGGCTTGAGCTTGTGACATCCCTAATTGTTCCATTTTCTGATAGGCTTGCTGGGCAATAGGGTTATGGGCGGTTATCGATTCAGTTAACTGAACGTGGTGGACAGCTTCACGGCGGGACCACATGGTCGTCGTAATTGAGGTACCCACGGATGTTGCCAGAGTACGTAAGAAGTTGAACAGACTACCCGCAGAGGCGATTTTATCCGGTTCAACGTCGGATAATATAATGGCTGTTAGCGGCATAATTAAACAGGCAATAGCAAAACCTTGAATAAATTGTGGCCAGGCCGCGGTGGCAAAGTCCATTGACAGCTCGAAGGTATGAGCTCGCCAAAAAAAGCACAGGGCAAAAACGATAAAGCTGAACATAACCAAATAACGCATATCGATTTTTGAACTGAAACGGCCAATGAGTGGAGCAAGTATTATGGGAACCATCCCTAATGGGGCCATAACTAACCCTGCCCAGGTGGCAGTATAACCAAAGACCATTTGTAATAACTGAGGTTGTAGAACTAGGGTACCGATGTGGAGTAAAAAGGCCAAACTGATACATAAAGTACCAATAGTAAAATTGCGTGATTTAAAGAGTGATAAATCAATGATCGGATCATCGTCGGTCAGTTCCCAGATGATCAGGAAAGTCACGGCAATAACCGCGATAATCGCTAATGCAATAATCTCTGTTGAGTTGAACCAGTCAAGTTCCTTGCCTCGATCAAGCAATAACTGAAAACAACCGACGCCGGTGACTAATAAAATAAGCCCTACGGCATCAATTGGCCTAACCTTTATTTCAGTTTCTCGATCTTTTAACAACATCCAAGTGATAGCGATGGCGGCAAAGCCTACCGGGACGTTGATGAGAAATATCCATCCCCAATGATAGCTGTCACTGATCCAACCGCCGAGTATTGGACCACAAACCGGAGCGACAACGATAGTCATTGACCACAATGCCAGTGCCATATTGCGTTTTAACGGAGGATAGTTGTTTAGTAACAAACTTTGCGAAAGAGGCATGATTGGTCCGGCTGAGATGCCTTGCAGAATGCGGGAAATGATCAGCATTTCCAGGCTATTGGAGATGCCACACAGCCAAGAGGTTATGACAAACAATAGCATTGATATTAAGAAAACCCGGACTTCCCCAAACCGTTTGGCTAACCAGCCTGTTAATGGAATAGAAATCGCGTTAGCAACAGCAAATGAAGTAATTACCCAGGTGCCTTGCGATACTGAGGAACCCAAGTCTCCGGCAATTGTTGATATTGCAACGTTAGCAATGGTCAGATCCAATATTTGTAAAAAAGCGGCTAATGCTAAAGCCAGGGTTAGCCAGCCAAGTTTGGCTCCTGATAATGGCTCTTTTAGCATGTTAACCTCACTCATCTTTACTGTTGTTAGCTTGAATGATTTCGTTAATTAGCCGATCAATTTCTCCTGTGTTGTAAGACAAGACGTTGGTTTCATAAACAATGCCTTTACGGGGGGTATCGGAAAGGACCAAACCCTCTTGATTTCTGGTATCGACAGTGGCGTGCATGGATAAACCAATTCGTAAAGGATGATCAATAAGTTGTTGTGCTTCCAGTTCAACACGGACAGGCAAACGTTGAACCACTTTGATCCAGTTACCGGTGGCGTTTTGTGCCGGCAGTAAAGAAAATGCACTGCCGGTTCCCATATCAAGACCAACGATTCGGCCTTGATAAATGACATCATTGCCATAGAAATCGCTAATTAGCGTTACCGGCTGACCAATACGCACATTGGCGAGTTGAACCTCTTTGAAGTTAGCTTCGACCCAGAGTTGATCTGCCGGTACGATAACCATCAGCGAGGTACCGCTTTTTATTTGTGAACCGACCTGAACACTGCGGCGTGAAACGTATCCGGTCACCGGCGCGACAATCTGAGTGCGCTGTAAGGTTAACCATGCATCTCGGAGTTGGGAAGCGGCGAGTTTAATGGCGGGCTGTTGTTCCAATGGGGTGTCTATAACTAACGCTTTGTTGGCATGATATTGTTGTTGGGCGACGTTCAGCTCAGACTTTGCCATTTGAACACTATTACGGGAATGAATCAGATTTTCTTTGGCAATAGCACCGGTGAGCCCCAGATGTTCACGTCGTTTTAAATCATCTTGAGCCTGCTGTAGCGCAGTCTGTTTTAGTTCAATATTAGCCAGCAGCTTTTCATTATCGATGATGGTTTGGTGAGTTTGTCTGACACTATTAGCCAATATATTTTTCGCCCGTTCAAAAGCATGTTCTGCATCAACAGAGTCTAAACGTAGCAGAATGTCTCCTTGTTGAACGAAATCTGTATTATCGACATGGATAGACGTTACGCTACCAGTAATTTGGGTCATCACTTGCACCTGATTACCGACAACGTAGGCATCATCAGTAGCTTGATGATAGCGCAGTGCAACAAACCAGTAGGCAAAGTAACCTAATCCGGCAAAAACAAATAAAAGAGTTGCGAGGATCAATGCTAGCTTTCGCTTTGATTTTTTCTCATTAAGCGGAGGTGATTGTACTGGAACTGATTCTATTTCTTCGGCCATGTTCCTCTCCCATAACTGTGATCAAAAATAAATTAGACTATTAGTGTGTTTATGCTTGATTAAACACCTTGGAGTTGACTACAAGGTCAAGATCTTCCCGTCTTGATAAAAAGAAAACGGGTAATATTTAGCACTTAATGCCACAAGTATTATTTGTATTAAAATTATTTATTATCGTTATTAACATTTATCAGAGAGACTGGATTGGCTATTTGGCAATGATTAACGGCATTTTTTAAGTACCCAGATATTTATCTGGGTACAAATAACCACAGGATATGGATACGAACCCATTGATATTCTGTTTAACTGATCAGGCCGTCATTCCGCCATCAATGACGAATGTTTGCCCGGTAATGTAGCGTCCTCCGGGGCTGAGGAGGAAATTGATAGTCATGGCAATATCTTCCACTGAACCCAAGCGACCCAATGGGATGTTAGATAACAGTTTTTTCTTATGTGATGCAGGAATATGATTCAGCATTTCAGTATCAATCAAGCCTGGTGCAACGGTATTGACCCGAACATTAAACCGGCCAACTTCAACAGCTAATGAACGGGTGATGCCGATCATGGCGGCTTTGGTTGCTGCGTAGTTAACTTGCCCTGAGTTAGCTTTAAATGCAGTGACTGAGCTCATGTGGATGATGCAGCCTTCTCCAGCCATAATCATTTCAGGGAGAAAAGCGTGATTGACTAAATAAACAGAAGAAAGATTGGTGGAAATCACGTTGTGCCATTCTTCTTCTTTCATGTTTATCAGCAAAGCATCTTGTGTAATTCCGGCGTTATTGATGATTGCATAGGGAGAGCCATACCGTGAGATAAGCTCTGCCGACAGTGTTGAGACTTCTTTCGCGTTTGAGACATCACATTGATGGCCTTCACAACTGTGACCTTGCTGCTTAATTTCCTGACAAAGTGTTTGCGCTTCATCTATGCTTGATTTGTAGGTAAAAACCACATGGTAGTTTTGCGCAGCCAGCATTTTTACTATGCCTTTGCCAATGCCACGTGATCCTCCCGAAACAAAAACCCAAGGTGCGTTGATATTCATTAAGTTATTCCTCTAAATTTTTATGCCATCCGTCTGTCAGTACAGAATTCATCAAACCTTAGTTGGCAACCTGCTTTCTTTTTGTTGTTCCCATCAGACTCATTTCAACAACTAAAGAGATTTCTCCATTCAGCCAGATCGGGATTTCCAACGTACCGTATAACGAACCATCAACATCGAATGTATCTTTAGGTAGGATCGTATATTCGATGCTTGGCATTTCATCCGGGATTTGGCGATTGAGCAGGGTTGGAGAAAAACTCACTGTATGCATAACATGCAACACAATAAGGTCTTTGAGGCATATTTCATCATGCCCCTGTTTGCCGAAATAGGTTTTAAATTCCGTTGCTAGTGCCGTTTTTGCACTTTGCTGCATGAAAAGATAAAAAATCAGGGCATCAAGAAAAATCCAGAACTCATTGACTTCGGGGAAGGTGCTTTTGAATTCAATGGATTTTTTTATTGTCTCTTGTATCGGAACTTGACACTGTGGTTTTTCAGGAAAGCCGGTTTTTTTCGAAAAATCGAAACGACTATAATGACCAACCAAAGGTTTCAAGCTGGTTGTTTCATCTTGCAGATTAAAGGCCGTTTTCCCATTCAGGTCAGTGTGCTTAGTTTTGACACAATAGCAGGCATTCAGAGGCACTGGATTTCGCAAATTAACGTGCCATTGTCTGCCCATTCCCTCGTTTGGTTGTGACAGGTAATCGTATCCGCTTTTGAGCGGGATCATTGCCAGCATACCGTGTACGGCAATACCGCCTAATCCGACTTCTTTTGCAATTTTTTCATCAAAATGAATGGGGTTATAATCTCCAGAGAATTTAGCCCATTGACTGAGATCTTTTTTACTGAATTGAACGTTCATCTGTCGGCTTTCCTGAAAATAAGTGCACAGTTTGTGCCACCGAATCCATAGTTAACATTTAAAGCAGTATCAATAACTTGGTTAGTTCGGTGGGTGTTGGGTACGTAATCCAGATCGCAGAGTGGATCAGGATTATTCAAGTGCATAGTCGCGGGAATAGTTGCGGTTTCCATTGCCTTAATACAGAAAATGGACTCAATTGCCCCTGCCCCGGCAATAAGATGGCCTGTGTAGGATTTTGTACTGGAAGTAGGAATACAGTAGGCGTGTTCTCCCAGGCTCATTTTTAAAACATCGGTTTCGTTAATGTCGTTTAACGGGGTTGATGTGCCGTGGGCATTGATATAGTGAATATCTGACGCGGAGAGTTTAGCCTGTTCCAGTGCCGCCTGAATTGCCATAACCCGTCCTTGGCAATCTGGTGCCGGTGCTGTCATATCTGATGCGTCAGAGTAATTTCCATAACCGACGACTTCCGCCAGTATTTTGGCTCCTCTGGCAACAGCACTGTCATAATCTTCAAGACATAATATTGCTGCACCTTCTGACATCACAAAGCCACTGCGATCTTTGCTGAACGGACAGCAAGCTTTTTCGACAGATTCCTGTTCTTTGCTCAGTGCGCCAAGAATATCGATGCTCCAGACGATGAATGGATCTCTGATACTTTCACCGCCCCCTGCCAGCATCATTTTAGTGCGTCCGCTACGGATAAGTTCAAAAGCATCACCTATTGCCATACTGCCTGTTGCACAAGCTGCCACTGGGGTATTCTGATATCCCCGTAGATTCCAGTTCATTGAAATAGCCGCCGTACCTACGCTGTGCATAGACATAATATTTGTCATGGGTGAGGCAATACCTTGGTCAGCGTAGGAATTGCTGTTTTCGACGGTTGCATCTTCTCCTCCCCAGCCAGTACCAAAAATGACACCTCGTTCAAAAGGGGAATAACTTTCATCAAGAGCAGCTTTATCGTGACCAAATGCCATTTTGATTGCTTCATCCGCAGCAATCAGCCCAAGTTTGCTGAATTTGGGAAGGTTCTTTAGCAGTTTTTTGGAAAACCGTGATACATCAGGAGGAAAAGGTATATTGCCGAAGAATTTTGCTGCGACAGAAGCATCTGGGTGAACGTCCTTTTTGTAGCCTACACGATAGTTTAGGATTGCATCCCAAATTTCCTGGGTATTTTGCCCAAGAGAACAGATAGAGCCATAGCCTGTGATGGCAACGCGGCGGTAGCCAGTTTGAAAATTCATGAAACATTATCTCCAAAGGTAAGTTCCTGGTGACATGCTTTATTTTTTAATACAACCAAATAATGGGGTTGGTAGATAAAAGCATCACAAAAATGAATGTTAGCCATGCTGTGATATGTCATAGACAGCTAACATCCAAATACATTAATAATGATTATTTTATTAATTCACTGACATAATTGACAAAATCACCGATTGTCGTTGTTTCATTTCGCTGGAATTTATCGAAATTCAGCTGAATACCCATTTCTCTTTTTAAAGCAACCTGAATAGAGACAAAATCCAGACTTACCAGATGAATATCATCAAGCAGGGTATCGAGAGTAATATCTTCTGCTTCGATGTCAGTTAATTCAGTAATTTGAGATTGCAATAATTCAAACAGTTTCATATTAATATCCCCTTAAAATCTAAAAAAATGTTGGCGGAGCTTAAGTGCAGTAATATGGGTATTAGTGGTTAATAAATAAGTTATTCCTGCTACACCGTCTTTTAAATACAGTTTTGCTGTTATTCCTGAGTGTTTAAAGGTTGCCCAGAAATTTTCAGCAAGTTATACGTTTCTTGTTTGATCGCGCTAGCCAGCATCTCAATATCATTTTGGCTTGTGGTATATCCAAAGCTGATACGTACTGCGCTATCGATACGATCATTAGGTAGCCCCATCGCCGCCAGAACATGAGAACGTTGTGTAGATTTGTTATTGCTACAGGCTGATCCTAAAGATAAAGAGACTCCGTGACATAAATCCAGCCGGCTGGCTAATGATTCAGCGCGGACGCCAGGGAAACTTAAATTCAGTGTCCAGGGTGCCTGAAATTCTGGGTTTGTATTGCCATTAATTAAGTAGCTAACATGGTGCTGTTCCAGCAGAGATAGCAAGGTTTCTCTGAGCGTTTTGTAGGTATTGAAATGTTCTTGCAATCCATTCAGTGATTCTTTAGCTGCCGCCGCCAGTCCTGCAAGGCCCAGAGTGTTTTCAGTGCCGCTGCGTATTCCTTGTTCTTGTCCGCCACCGTGCAGCAAGGGGTTCAATTGAATACCTAGCGCATGATAGAGCCCACCGATACCTTTTGGGCCATTAAACTTATGGCCGGAGAAAGAGACAGTCGTTATGCCAGAAAGCGTGTCACAGCTAAAAGGAAGTTTACCAATAGCCTGTACTGCATCTATGTGTAAATAGATACCAGCCTCTTTTGCTAAAGAGGCGACAGCTTCATAGGGCTGTATCACTCCGGTTTCGTTGTTAATCGCCATCAATGTGATCAGGCGTGTTTGTGGCCGCAGGTTTTCACGGATGCTTTGTACACTTATCCGCCCCTGATTATCAGGATCGATCAGCGTCAGTTGAAGTCCGCGTTGCTGGTACCAGAGTAACGGCGCTAGAACAGACGGGTGCTCAATAGAAGAGCTAATAACATGATATGCAGACAGATCCGAACCGGGAAGCGTTGCTAACAGGCTGGACAATGCCTGGTTATTACTTTCAGTTCCTCCTGATGTAAACAGGATTTGTTCAGGCACAGTGCCCATTAATGACGCCATAGATCTCCTGGCGTCAGTGAGCAAATTTTTAGCCATGTTACTTAAGCTGTAGTGGCTGGACGGATTAGCAAAAACAGACAAAGCCTCTTTAATCGCCAACTGGGCTTTAACACTTAGCGGTGTCGTGGCGTTGTAATCGAAGTATAGGCTTGTCATATTTTTCCCTTTAACTGCTCAAATAGCTTATGCAGCATATCAAGGCAGTGTTGCTGGGCGGGTTCTAACTCACCTAATAACGCATCAATGCCTTCAGGTGATAATGTGTTCAATTCTTTGAGAGTCTTACCTTTAACATGGCGACAAAACTGGTTCGACATTGCTAGGGATGCTGTGCATCCCCATGCGCGGAAACAGGCATTATTTACCCGCCCTTGACTATCCAGTGTCAGGTCGATATCAACCTTGTCACCACAGACAGGATTGCCTAACGCCAGTTTAATTGCCGGGCTGGATAACGTCCCCTGGCAGTCAGGATTGCAAAAGTTGTCAATAATGATGTTGTTAAACATAATTCCACCTTGCTATTTATACTGCGGATGTAGCTGGGGCAGTTTCATCATCTGACATTTTTCTCTCAAGGTTGACTGCACAACAACCAAACTCTTTAGCGGCAGCAGTACGCATAACAAACTGAATCCGCTGAGAATTACGCCAGGATTTGTTAGGGTCGGTACGCAAGTAGACCAAATCTTCTGTCAGTAACATACCTGGGGTGGAAACAGAAAGTGGATCCAGGATCACCAATTGCCCTGTTTCGCCATCAGGTAGTTCATGTGATAAATCATTAGGATCACGGACGGAGAAGTGAATATAAGGAGGAACATGCTTATGGTTATATTCATCTTCTATGGCGAGAACGTTTGCTTCAACCAGACCATACATATCACGTGTTCGGGATACTGGAATTCCCATCCATTCTTCGATATCTGCATTTAATTCGCCGCGGGAGATCATATCCCCGGAAAAACGTTTCCAGCCGCCCATCGTAATCACCATACTATCGCGATCTAAAGTGAGTTTGGTGTTATTCTCTTTTAAGAAAGTAATAAAACGATGGATCATGAATGGCGGGCCAATTAAATGCCGGGTGAATTTACCTTTCCACTGGATTAATTGATTCAGTGTGTCTTCTGGGGAAAAACGATCCTGATTAATCATATAGCGTCGGGTATCTAACAAACCTGTCAGGAAATTAAATATCTTAACCAGTGCCATTTCTGGAATATCTTCTGTTGAAGGACATAAGCATAGGCCTGCACCACCAGATAATTTGAACATGCTGCGGTAATTAGAATAAACAGCCAATACTGTGTGATCCATCGTATCGTGGCAACGACGATAAACGCTGGGAATTCCGCTTGTACCGGTTGAACGCATTTCATGTTCGATTTCAGACAGTGGTTTGCTTAATAAACGATGACTTTCGGCTGATTTATAAGTTGCAACGGGTATTAGTGGGATGCGAACTAAATCATTATAACCCTGGATATCTTCTGGCTTAATACCTTGTTTCTCACAAATATCTCTATAGTAAGGATTATTATGATAATGAAAATGAAAAGCATCCTTAAGTAGACAGGTTTTTAGTTCTTGTTGTTCTTCTTTAGACAGCTTATAGAGAAAGTCGACATCTGCCATTAACCATTTCAGCGGATTGCCACCACGGGATTTTATACCATCATATATATTTTTGATATTTTCCATTTTTTCATCTCCGGTAGGGTAAAGAGTAGATAAACTCATCTTTGTTTATTATAAGTTATAGCAATAAAGCATAAGTTATGTAGGAAAAAAGGATAGTGATTAATAATTTCATTTTATTGAATAAATTGGCTATATTATTGCTCTGATTATTATATGAATTTGTAAATATTGTTAAAATTATGATAAAAATAGCTGATTTATTCAAAATGCTCACTTTAATGTGAATGTGACCAGTTAATTCAAGTAATTTTTTTCATTGTGTTTTATATTTTTGTGAAGTTCGTTGATTTTTGATCTATCGAATGTTTTTTTATAAATTTTTTCATTGTCCTAAGATTAATATAATGATAAAAATAAAATATAGATAATGCCGAATTAAAAACGAGTACGCATGATGAAAATGGATTGTTTAATTGTGGGTGCCGGTCAAGCCGGATTAAGTTTAGCTGCTATCCTCACTGCTAAGAATATAAATGTCTGCATATTAGAGCGAGAAACGCGTATTGGCGATGTGTGGCGCAGGCGTCCTGATAATATGCTGTTATTCACTTCACGTGGTATGACTCAGCTTCATGGCCTGCCATTTCCTGGAATTGAAGATGGCTATCCGGATAAGAATGAAGTTGCTGATTACCTTGAGCGTTATGCTTCACACCATAACCTGACGATACATACTCAAACTGAAGTGGTTGAAGTGAAGCATGATAAAAATGTCTATAGCGTTAAAACAAAAGACGGGAAAGTATTTAATGCACTTTGTCTGGTTAATGCAACAGGTGCTAATCAATTAGCTGATATTCCGGTACTTTCTGGGCAACTTTCTGCTGATATACAACAAATTGGTGCGGATAAGTATCAGGAACCTAAACAAATTAAAGCAGGCAGCAGAGTTGCTGTTGTTGGTGATGGCGCCAGTGGTCGCCAGATTGCCAAAGATTTAGCGGCGACTGCGAAGGTGACGTTATTTTGTGGTTCTTCCCGTCCTCTCTTACCTAATAGAATAATGGGCAAAGATATCTTTTGGTGGTTAAGTAAAAGCGGTCTGTTGTTTGCCAATTATTACAGTTTGGTAGGGAAAATCATGCGGCGGCGTAATCCCATTCCTTGTGGAGAGCTAAAAAACCATCGGTTAGCCGCTTTTGGTATAAAAATAGCGAATAGATTAGTTGATATAAAAGATAATAATTTATGTGATTTGTCTGGCAATCAATATGAGGTCGATACTGTTATCTGGTGTTTGGGGTATAAAGATAATACGGTGTGGTTAACTCTTCCTGGTGCTGCGGATGCTAACGGATTCGTTTGTAAAAATGGGCATGAAGAAGGTGGGAAAACACCTTATCCTGGGTTATTTATTGTCGGGCGGAAATGGTTGAGTAGCCGTGGTTCTGAACTTATGTTGGGTGCTTATAAAGATACAAGTCGAGTAGCTAAATGGGTAGAAAATTATCTAAAAGAGCATGTATCATTAAAATGAATAATTAATACAGGATAGTGATATTCCACTCTGTATATTCTATTTTTTGTGGATTCATGAATTATTGGGTGGTATTGCTATGGTGTTATCCTGAATTCTGTATCATTACTAAAATCACATAATATTAGGAATAGAATGATACAGAATCGCTAACGTACTGGCTTTGATAATGACAACTATAAATAGGATTTATTTATTTTAGATGATTTATCAAAAATACTATTTATTCGTGATTTAGATATTCTGCTTTGGAAAATTCAAATCCGCCAATGCTAATGAAAAATTGGATTGTTTTTTTTGTGATTGTTGCGTTCTGTTCATACTGGCATTTTTCAATTCAGAGGGTCTTAACCCATATAGCATCATACAGGTACGACTAAAATGTGCACTGTCGGAAAATCCACTATTACACGCTAATAAAGTCAGTGAGTCAGATAAATGTATCTCATTAATGGCATGATGTAGGCGCTTCCATAATAGATAACTACGGAAATTAGTCCCCATTTTTTCTCGAAATAGATGTAAGAACCGACTTTCTGATAAATAGAGTTGATCTGATATTTCACGGGAAGATATACATTTAACGGGTAATTCAGTAATAAGAGAGGCTGCTTTCATGATCCGTTTATCCTGATAACAATGACAGTCTTCTATTTCACCTAACAGATTGTTTAAGATAAAAATATCTGGAGAGGTTTCTGATTGTAAACAATTAATAAAGTAGTTGGCTATCAAATCGGATGATTCTTGGCTTAAATATACTATATCTGACCCCATCATCTGATGTGATAATAGATGATATAGGGGATTCGCTGGATCTATCAGTAAATTAAAACAGAGTTGTCCTTCTGAATGTAATTTATGTTTAATATTAGAAGAAATAATGAATCCATGCGCTTGTCTCGATTCATTTTCAGTGTCAATCTTCATGAGTGAATTATGTGGTGATACACTTAATTGTATGCAAGGATGGTGATGCCACTCTGTTTTCATATTATAAGAGAAAACGAGATCTTGTAGATGGAATTTATAGAATTTAATAAAATATGGCGCTTTGTCTATTTTATGTAACATAATATTGTCCTTTATTAAATCATTTTGTGTGTTTGAATTAATTGTTTTATATAATTATGATGAATTAGTGATATTATTTTTTAATTAAATTAAATCGTCAAGTAATCATTATGGGTAACTATATCGTCGGAATATTATTAAATGCTTTCTATGAAATTTAAAGTACCCTCCTGTAATATCCGGTAAGAAATTATTTCATTATTATAAGATATTGTTATGACATGGAAAAAGAATTATTCCCCACTGTGTTTTTAGACGGTGGAATATTCAATGTTGTTGTTTTTACTAGCCAATTTTAACAATGTCTGAATTTCTCAGAGTTAAATGGCTGTTATTCAATTGATATAATTAAAAGTATTTTCTTTCGTAACATAATTAATGACCAAAAATTTAATGAGGGATTAATCTTTTCATATAATTATTATTGATTACTTATAACTTATCTTAAACATATTATCATGAAAACAATATGGTTATTTTTTTATGTTCTTTGTGAATTATGTCACATGAATCATAAGCATATTGGCATAATGCCAAAAGTGGGTGATATCGGACTTGTAATGAATAAAAACACCTGCTAACGCAGTTTCTTATAACAACCCCCAAAACGCTTTAATCAAGGGTTCATTAAGTCGTTTTCTTTGTACACATATACCCAACTCGAACGGCTCCACCAGAGAAATATTGTCCAATAACGATATGCGACTGCGTACTGGT
The DNA here is from genome assembly GCF_042879395.1 of Photorhabdus sp. RM322S. NCBI lineage: Bacteria > Pseudomonadati > Pseudomonadota > Gammaproteobacteria > Enterobacterales > Morganellaceae > Photorhabdus > Photorhabdus sp. RM322S. Next base: position 53,436 of record NZ_JBHFKW010000025.1, on the reverse strand, counting down.
TCGGGGCTATTCTCTACAACTACGTTGGGAATTAATGCAACGCCACAACCCAATGCAACCATAGAAACAATGGCTTCGTGACCAGACACTGTAGCGTAAATCAATGGGTTGTTAATTTTATGGTGGCGAAACCAGAACTCAATGCGCTTACGTGAAGGGCCGTGCTCCGGCAAAATAAAGGGAATGTTATTCCAGTCGGGGCACTCTTGTGTGACGAGAGTCCGTACAGTACAGGGCAGGGAAGGCGCGATCAGTACCAACGGTACTTCACCGATTTTGGTGAAACTGACATTATCTGGCAGTTTTTCCGGCTTACCGGCGATGCCTAAATCGGCATCATTAGACTGTACCTTATTGACCGCATCTGCGGCATCACCGGTGGTGAGTTTGATTTCAACCAGAGGATGTTCTGCACGGAAACTATCAAGGATCTGTGGTAAGTGACTGTAAGCTGCGGTCACTGAACAAAACAGACGTAATTCGCCGCTTAGAGAAGGACTTTGTTGATTCAATGAGTGTTGTAGTTGCTGATATTGTAATAGTGTCTGTTGGGAGAACTGTTTAAATTGCTCGCCGGCAAATGTCAGCTTTACGGTGCGATTATCCCGTAAGAGTAATGAATGCCCCAATATCTCTTCAATACGCTGGATTTGGCGGGATAGTGTAGATGGACTAACGTGCATTGCTTTTGCTGTGCGGCCAAAATGACAGCTTTCAGCCAGATGTAGAAACAATTTGAGATCACGTATATCCATAGTTTATTCACCTTATTCCTGCCCAATAATCAGTGTTGCATAAAATGCAATATAGTATTGTTAATATATCAATTTAAGCAATGGCTTTCATGTCATATATTAAAAATATGCAAACACCTCACAGGGTGGGAAATCTAAAAAACAGTCGCAGCACTTGATTGCTGAGTACAACATGATGATAACGGAGTCACTAATGGCTAATTATTTTAATACGCTGAATTTGCGTCAGCAGTTGGCACAGTTAGGTAAATGTCGTTTTATGGCGCGGGAAGAGTTTGTTGATGAGGCAGGATATTTAAAAGGTAAAAAAGTGGTCATCGTCGGTTGCGGTGCGCAGGGGCTGAATCAGGGCTTGAACATGCGTGACTCCGGTTTGGATATCACTTATGCCCTGCGTAAAGAGGCGATCGAAGAAAAACGAGCTTCATGGCGTAAAGCAACCGAAAATGGTTTTCAGGTGGGTACTTATGAAGAGCTGATTCCGCAGGCTGATTTGGTTGTCAACCTGACGCCAGATAAACAACATTCTTCTGTTGTTCGCGCAGTTCAGCCGCTGATGAAAGAAGGTGCTGCGCTGGGTTACTCTCACGGTTTCAATATCGTTGAAGTGGGTGAACAAATCCGTAAGGACATCACTGTTGTGATGGCCGCGCCTAAGTGCCCTGGTACTGAAGTTCGTGAAGAATACAAACGTGGTTTTGGTGTTCCTACCTTGATCGCGGTTCACCCGGAAAACGATCCAAAAGGTGAAGGTATGGCGATTGCCAAAGCATGGGCAGCGGCAACGGGTGGTCACCGTGCAGGTGTTCTGGAGTCTTCTTTCGTGGCTGAGGTGAAATCTGACCTGATGGGTGAACAAACCATTCTGTGCGGTATGCTACAGGCGGGTTCACTGCTGTGTTATGACCAGTTGATAGCAGACGGCGCTGAACTAGGTTATGCAGGAAAGCTGATCCAGTTCGGCTGGGAAACCATCACGGAAGCATTGAAGCAAGGTGGCATTACCTTGATGATGGATCGTTTGTCTAATCCGGCAAAATTGCGTGCATATGCGTTGTCTGAGCAATTGAAAGAGATCATGACGCCACTGTTCCAGAAACATATGGATGATATTATTTCGGGTAAATTCTCTTCCGGTATGATGGCTGACTGGGCTAATGATGATAAGAACCTGTTAGGTTGGCGTGAGGAAACCGGGAACACTCAGTTTGAAAATTCACCGCAATATGATGGCAAAATCGGTGAACAGGAGTACTTTGATCACGGTGTTTTAATGGTTGCTATGGTGAAAGCCGGGGTTGAACTGGCATTCGAGATTATGGTTGATACCGGTATTATTGCTGAATCTGCCTATTATGAATCTCTGCATGAATTGCCGTTGATTGCGAATACTATCTCTCGTAAGCGCCTGTATGAAATGAACGTGGTTATTTCTGATACCGCCGAATATGGTAACTATCTGTTTTCTCATGCAGCGGTTCCACTGCTGAAAGAGAAGTTTATGGATGTACTACAGGCTGGTGATTTAGGTAAGTCTGTTGCCGATAGTGGTATTTATAACGCCCAGTTACGTGATGTTAACGAAGCTATTCGTAACCACCCAATTGAAGTTGTTGGCCGTGTGTTACGTGGCTATATGACAGATATGAAACGTATTTCTGTTGGTGGTTGATTAAAGAGAAAGAGGGAGACATTCTCCCTCTCAGATTGTTGATTTCTAGCGTCTCGACTATCATTGCTCAGTTTGCATTTTCTCTTTTTACTTGTATTTCCCTTTTTTATCGGTGATTAACAAGGAGGGCTGTTTGCTTTTGAAATAAAACGGCATTCCGTATCCTTCTTTCTGCTACAATTTCATTTCTTGAAGTACTGCTTTGACATAACTCATTAAATACCATGCGATTAAATCCCAACCAGCAACAAGCAGTTGAATTTGTTACGGGCCCCTGTCTGGTTCTGGCGGGGGCAGGTTCCGGCAAAACCAGAGTGATCACCAATAAGATTGCTCATCTTATCCGTATTTGTGGCTATCAGCCTCGGCATATTGCCGCTGTGACTTTTACGAATAAAGCAGCACGGGAAATGAAAGAGCGTGTGGCGCAAACTCTGGGGCGTAAAGAGGCTAAGGGGCTGATGATTTCGACTTTCCACACCTTGGGATTGGAAATTATTAAGCGCGAGTACAAAGCTCTAGGAATGAAAAGCAATTTCTCATTGTTTGATGATCAGGACCAGATGGCTCTGCTGAAAGATTTGACGGCTGATTTACTGGAAGAAGATAAAGATTTACTGCAAAAATTGATCTCTTCCATTTCAAACTGGAAAAATGATCTGCTTTCTCCTCAACAAGCTACGGCATTGGCTCGTTCTGCTCAAGAGCATCAGTTTGCTGAATGTTATCGCCGTTATGATTTGCACCTAGCGAGTTGTAATGTACTGGATTTTGACGATCTGATTACCAAACCGACATTGCTGATGCAGCGTGATGAAGAGGTAAGGGAACGTTGGCAAAACCGTATCCGTTATTTGTTGGTAGATGAATATCAGGACACCAATACCAGTCAATATCAACTGGTTAAATTGCTGGTGGGACAAAGGGCCCGTTTTACGGTGGTGGGTGATGATGACCAGTCGATCTATTCGTGGCGCGGTGCAAGACCACAAAATCTGGTATTACTGAAAGAGGATTTCCCGAAGCTTAATGTGATCAAACTAGAGCAAAACTACCGTTCTTCCGGTTGCATTCTAAAAGCGGCTAATATTTTGATTGCTAATAATCCTCATGTGTTTGAAAAGCGGCTTTTTTCTGAACTGGGTTATGGTAATCCGCTGAAAGTCATTATGGCTAATAATGAAGAACATGAAGCGGAAAAGGTGGTCGGAGAACTGATTGCACATCACTTTATCAATAAAACCCAATATCAAGACTACGCTATTCTTTATCGGGGCAATCATCAATCCCGAGTGTTTGAAAAAATGTTGATGCAAAACCGCATTCCTTACCGGATTTCTGGCGGTACTTCTTTCTTTGCCCGCCCTGAAATTAAGGATCTGCTGGCTTATCTGCGGGTGTTGACTAATCCTGAGGATGACAGTGCATTTCTGCGGATTGTTAATACGCCAAGACGTGAAATCGGTGCGGCTACAATTCAAAAACTGGGTGAGTGGGCGAATCAGCGTAATAAAAGCCTCTATCAGGCCAGTTTTGATCTTGGCTTGGAACAAAGCCTGACTGGTCGTGGGTTGGCGGCACTACAGCGTTTTACCCATTGGATGGATGAGATAGCCCGTCAGGTTGAGCAGGAACCTTTGCTGGCGGTGCGTGATTTGTTGCATGGTATGGATTATGAAAGCTGGCTGTACGAAACATCACCGAGCCCGAAAGCCGCTGAAATGCGGATGAAAAATATTAATCAGCTATTTACTTGGATGAGTGAAATGCTGGAGGGTGATGAATTGAACGAACCAATGACTTTATCTCAGGTAGTTACGCGTTTCACATTGCGGGATATGCTGGAGCGGGGAGAAGAGGGTGAAGAGTTTGATCAAGTACAATTGATGACTCTGCATGCCTCTAAAGGATTAGAGTTTCCCTATGTATTTTTGGTCGGTATGGAAGAAGGGCTATTACCTCATCAGAGCAGTATTGATGAAGAAAATATTGATGAAGAACGGCGACTGGCTTATGTGGGAATTACTCGCGCTCAACGGGAGTTATTTTTTACTTTATGTAAAGAGCGTCGCCAATATGGTGAATTAATCCGGCCTGAACCAAGCCGCTTTTTACATGAGCTGCCACAGGATGATTTACATTGGCCGCAAGATAAAAAAATAGTTACTGCTGAAGAGAGAATGCAAAAAGGGCAGTCGCGCATTGCGGATATCAAATCGCGTTTAGGCCTTGGGCAAAAAAATAAGCAGTAAATAGATTAAAGACTCCCTGTATCGGAGAGATACAGGGAAAATGGTTGAGTTTCGGTTTTAGCTAATCTGTTCTTCCAAAACAAGTGGCCATTGAACATGACTTTGCCACTGAATTTCCTGCTGTAAAGATTCCGCCCGCAGAGGGTGGTGCATTAGCCAGCCATGAGGCAGCGTTACCATCAGCGTTTCACCACTCACTTTTAAACCCAGAGCTGGGAGTGTGTTATCTCGGCGACGGCTGGTGAATATGATAGCCAACCGCAGCAGGCGGCATAAACGTTGAACTTGTATCAGAGGCAGAGCGTTTTGTTGACTGAAGGAAATCAAATCAATCGTGCCACTTTGGTTCTTCAGCAGTGTGGCTAATAGTTTTTTCTGTGCGGGAGTATAGCCAGGAAGATCGAGGTAATTGATAAGATAAGCTGCGTGTGATGGGGCTTGATGGAAATCAACACTCAGCCCAATTTCATGTATCAGACAAGCACTCTGTAATAATTCATGACATCGGCTATCCAACTCCCAAGGTTTAGCAATTTGTTGTAAGAAGTGTCCAGCCAATTTTTTGACCCGTTGAGACTGTTCAGCATCCAACTGAAAACGACGTTGTATATTACGTAGGGTTCTGGTGCGAATATCTTGTTCTATCGGCAAATCCAGCATGCCGTAGACAAGACCTTCTCGTAAAGCGCCGCCCGCAAGCATCATACTTTCAATATTTAATGCCTGAAAAATAGCTATCAAAATAGCAAGACCGCTTGGGAAAACCAGAGCCCGCTCCAGCGTCAATCCCTCTATTTCCAGCTCTTCCAACTTACCGCACTCAATTGCTTTATGTTTGAGTGCCTGGAGTTTTGGCAAAGTGATCAGCTCATCCATACCCTGAGCAATCATGATTTCTTGCAGAGCCTGAACTGTACCGGAAGCTCCGACACAGATTTGCCAGCCTTGTTCGATAAGCTTTGGAGCAATAGCTTTCAGAGTTTCATGTGCGGCCGCTTCGGCTTTGGCAAAATTTTCTTCCGTTAGGCTCCGGTCATGAAAATAGCATTCAAGCCAGGTAACACAGCCCATACTCAGGCTGGATAACTGAGTGGCTTTTGCTCCATTCCCAGTGACTAGTTCTGTACTTGCCCCGCCAATATCTACGACTAAACGTTTTTCAGGGCCACCGGTCGTGTGGGCAACACCTTGATAAATAAGCCGAGCTTCATCTTCGCCGCTGATTACTGTAACCGGACAACCAAGGATTTCTGATGCTTTTTTCACAAATTCACCTGAATTTTCGGCGATACGCAAAGTTGCTGTAGCAACAACGCGGATTTGTGATGGAGGTATATCCTGTAAGCGTTCAGAAAAAACCCTGAGACATTGCCAACCTCTCTCCATTACTTGTTGAGATAGGTGGTTATTTTTATCCAGTCCCGTGGCCAGTCTTACTTTGCGTTTGATTCGTGTCAGTATCTGAATACTGCCGGATATTTCACGCACAACTAGCATATGGAAACTGTTTGAACCCAAGTCGATAGCCGCATAGAGCGAAGAAGAACTCAGCATCATTTAATTCAGCCTGAACGTTTACGGTTATTACGTGGTGTATTATTGCGATGCGATAAATTATTACGGCGCTGGTGGTTTCCTGAACGCGAACGGTGGCGGCGTTTAGGAACCGGTAAATCTTTCAGCAATGCATGACTGTTATATTTGCTGACAGGGATATGGTGCTGAATATAATCTTCAATCGCTGGCAGGTTCAGAGCATATTCTTCACAGGCTAGGCTGATTGAGTGACCACTTTCACCTGCACGACCAGTACGACCAATGCGGTGAACATAATCCTCGCAGTCATCTGGTAAGTCATAGTTAAAAACATGGGTTACGGAAGGAATATGCAATCCGCGGGCTGCGACATCCGTTGCAACTAAAATATCAATGTTGCCGTTGCTGAATTCTTCCAGAATGCGTAATCGTTTTTTTTGTGCCACATCACCGGTTAGCAGGCCAACACGATGCCCGTCAGTAGCCAGATGAGCCCAGATATCTTCACAACGATGTTTTGTGTTGGCGAAAATAATGCAGCGATCAGGCCACTCTTCTTCTAATAACGTTTGAAGCAGACGCATCTTCTCTTCATTAGAGGGATAAAACAACTCTTCGCGGATGCGGTGTCCTGTTTTCTGTAACGGTTCCACCTCTACATATTCTGCATGATTCATTTGCTCAAATGCCAGTTCCCGGACTCGGTAAGAGAGCGTGGCAGAAAACAGCAGGTTCATGCGCTCATTTGCAGCCGGCATCCGGCGAAATAGCCAGCGAATATCTTTGATAAAACCCAAATCGTACATACGATCAGCTTCATCAAGAACGACAACTTGAATTGCATTCAGGTTGATATGCTCTTGTTTGGCATAGTCAATCAAACGTCCAGTTGTGCCGATAAGAATGTCAACACCGGATTCCAGCACTTTCAGCTGCTTGTCGTAACCATCACCGCCATAGGCCAGGCCCATCTTTAATCCCGTTGCCTGTGCCAGATCTTCTGCATCAGAGTAAATCTGTACAGCCAGTTCGCGGGTAGGAGCCATAATCAGCGCTCTTGGCTGATTGGTCTGACGCTCCTTCGCTGCGGGATGAGTCAGTAAATAATGAAAAGCAGACGCTAAAAATGCTAACGTCTTCCCAGTACCGGTTTGCGCTTGCCCCGCGACATCACGACCTTCGACAGTGAAAGGCAATGTCAGTGCCTGTATCGGCGTACAATTAGAAAAACCCTTGTTATCAAGAGCTTCTATGACCTTGGGGTGCAAGGCGAAGTCGGAAAACTTCTTTTCTGTCAAGTGTGTTTTACTCATAGTGTGGTAGAATATCAGTTAACCATTGTTTTACGAAAGTGTATCCACTGAAATAAAGGCAAGCTTATGTCAGTAATGTTACACTAGCATGGTAAAAAATTATTCTTTGGAGTAAAAAATGAGCGATAAAATTATTCATTTGAGTGATGCTAGCTTTGATACTGATGTGCTTAAAGCCGCTGGTTCGGTTCTTGTCGATTTTTGGGCGGCATGGTGTGGACCATGTAAAATGATTGCACCTATTTTAGATGAAATCGCCTTAGAATATTCAGGTAAACTGACGATTGCTAAACTGAACATTGATGACAATCCGGCAACTGCTCCTAAGTATGGTATCCGTGGTATTCCTACGCTGTTACTGTTTAAAGACGGTCAGGTTGTCGCTACCAAAGTGGGAGCATTGTCAAAAACTCAATTGAAAGAATTTTTGGATGCCAATCTCTGATTGAAGTAAGATCACATTAATACCGGACGTTTAGCGTATACTATTATTTATTTCATTGACTGCTAGACGTCCGTAAAGAAGCGTGATAAGTTAGCGCCACTGCTTGTATCACATACATCTGTTAGAAGTATGTTGCATACTGAACAATCTGTAGTGTCTGATAAGTCTGTTATCTCTGGATAGTCTAAAGTATCCAATGGGTTATACGGGAATAATCTGGCGTATAGCTCGTTACGTTGAGATAGTTTTTTATAGAAATCAGTAATGTTTCAGCATTATCTCAACAGCGTTTTTGACAGCCTGTCAGTCTTATTTGAGCTCAATCTTAGTACTTCAAATTACTACCTTTTTATATGAATAATGTATTAAAGGTCTTATTTGTTTTTTGTACAAAATAAACAGGCACCGATGACGCTGCCATACTATTCACGTTCATAGTTCGAGATATACCCCGAGTTTAAGAACCCACCATTATGAATCTTACCGAATTAAAGAATACGCCGGTATCTGAACTGATTACACTCGGCGAAAAGATGGGGCTAGAAAGTCTGGCCCGTATGCGTAAACAAGATATTATCTTCTCTATCCTTAAGCAGCATGCAAAAAGTGGAGAAGATATCTTCGGTGACGGTGTGCTGGAGATATTGCAGGATGGATTTGGATTTCTCCGTTCAGCAGACAGCTCCTACCTTGCCGGTCCCGATGATATCTACGTTTCTCCCAGTCAAATCCGCCGTTTTAACCTCCGTACCGGTGACACAATTTCAGGTAAAATCCGTCCACCTAAAGAAGGTGAACGCTATTTTGCACTGTTGAAAGTTAACGAAGTTAACTTTGATAAACCAGAAAATGCGCGCAGCAAAATCCTTTTTGAAAACTTAACTCCTCTGCATGCTAATAATCGCTTGCGTATGGAGCGTGGTAATGGTTCCACTGAGGATCTGACAGCCCGTGTTCTGGATCTGGCTGCACCGATTGGCCGTGGACAACGTGGTCTTATCGTAGCGCCACCAAAAGCGGGTAAGACCATGTTGCTGCAAAATATTGCTGCTAACATTGCTCACAATCATCCAGATTGTGTATTGATGGTACTTTTGATTGATGAACGTCCAGAAGAAGTAACCGAAATGCAACGTCTGGTGAAAGGTGAAGTTATTGCTTCTACTTTTGATGAACCCGCTTCCCGTCACGTTCAGGTGGCAGAAATGGTCATTGAGAAAGCAAAACGCCTGGTTGAACATAAAAAAGACGTTATTATCCTGCTTGATTCTATTACCCGCTTGGCTCGTGCTTATAACACGGTTGTCCCTGCATCTGGTAAGGTACTGACCGGTGGTGTAGATGCTAATGCGTTACATCGTCCAAAACGTTTCTTCGGTGCTGCACGTAATGTGGAAGAGGGTGGAAGCCTGACCATTATTGCGACTGCGTTGGTGGATACGGGCTCTAAGATGGATGAAGTGATTTACGAAGAGTTCAAAGGCACTGGTAACATGGAACTGCTCCTCTCCCGTAAAATTGCTGAAAAACGTGTCTTCCCAGCTATCGATTACAACCGTTCCGGTACACGTAAAGAAAATCTACTCACTACGACTGAAGAGCTACAGAAAATGTGGATTCTTCGCAAAATTATTCACCCGATGGGAGAAATTGATGCGATGGAATTCCTTATCAATAAGTTGGCTATGAGCAAAACAAACGACGATTTCTTTGACATGATGAAACGTTCGTAGTTTCTAACTCACTTTACGATGATTTTAATAAGCGCCACGATTTCGTGGCGTTTTTTGCATCCATGATTATGGTGTTGTAAATATGGTATGTATTTTGCAAACATTTCACATACTGCCATCTATTTAAAATTAAATGTCACAAAAATGATATAAAGGCCATTAATTTTTCCATAATAAAGCAGTGTTTTCGCAAGCTGGAGTGCTTGTGGGATTGGGTTTTGGATAATAAATAACCAGGGTGTCTTTATTTTTACAGAGAGTTGTTATCGTGAATATTTTCAGCATGGATATCGAAGTTTTTTGCGTTTTTCTGTTTTCGTTTGCGTTTTTGTTTATAGCGCGCAAAGTAGCAAAGAAAATCGGTCTCGTTGATAAACCCAATTATCGTAAGTGTCATCAGGGATTGGTGCCTTTGGTGGGAGGGATATCAGTATTTACCGGGGTCTGTTTTGCTTTTGTTATCACTAAAGAATTTATTCCTCATAAGTGGTTATATTTGGTTTGTGCTGGTGTGCTGGTATTTATTGGCGCATTGGATGACCGTTTTGACATCAGCGTTAAGATCCGGGCAACTATCCAGGCTCTGGTTGGTATTGCGATGATGTATTTTGCCGGCTTGAAATTAAATAGTCTTGGTTATGCTTTTGGCTCTTGGGACATGACACTTGGGCCGTTCAGTTATGTTGTGACTTTATTTGCTGTCTGGGCTGCCATCAATGCATTCAATATGGTTGATGGAATAGATGGATTGTTGGGTGGATTATCCTGCGTCTCTTTCGGTGCTTTAGGGATCTTACTGTATCAAAGTGGTAACACCGCACTGGCATTATGGTGTTTTGCATTTATTGCTGCCATTCTCCCTTATATTATTTTTAATCTTGGTTTATTAAGCCAGCGTTTCAAAGTGTTTATGGGGGACGCAGGCAGTACATTGATTGGTTTTACAATTATCTGGTTGCTTATTGAATCTACTCAGGGGAATGAGCATCCGGTTAATCCAGTGACTGCATTATGGATTATCGCCATTCCATTAATGGATATGGTTGCCATTATGTACCGTCGGTTACGTAAAGGGATGAGCCCATTTTCTCCTGACAGACAACATATTCATCATCTGATTATGCGGGCTGGATTCTCATCACGTCAGGCATTTATCTTGATTACTGTTGCCGCAGCTTTATTCGCTGCTATTGGAATTACCGGGGAATGGTTGGAGTTTGTGCCTGAATGGGTAATGTTGGCACTTTTTTTGCTTGCATTTATGTTGTATGGCTATTGCATCAAGCACGCATGGCGGGTGGCTCGTTTCATCAAACGGCAAAAACGTCGTATGCGCCGTTCAGTTAACCATTAAACATCTATCTAACAGAGGTTTTGTGCAGTGATAAAATCAGAAACGAAATCTATTCAGGATGAACAAGCTCTGGAACATGAGCTGGATATCAGAGCCTTGTGCAGTGCTCTATGGCGCGGAAAGATATGGATTGTCGTACTGACAGTTATTTTCGCTGCTATAGCTCTTGGTGTGACATATCTGATGCAACAAAAATGGAGTGCAACGGCCACTACTGACTTGCCTACCACTAGTCATTTGGGGAGCTATTACTCTCAGCAGCAGTTTTTGCGTAATCTGGATACTCACATTAACATTTCACCGGAAACCCAGTTACCGTCCATTCCTGAAGAAGCTTATAAGGAATTCGTTACTCAGGTCGCGGCATATGATACTCGCCGTGAATTCTGGTTAAAGTCTGATTATTACAAGCAGCATCAGAAAGGTGATCTCAGAGTTGACGCGGCCTTATTAGATGAATTAGTCAACAATATTCAGTTCATTCCTCATGATGATAAAAAAGTGTTGAATGACAGTATTAAACTGACAGCAGAATCTTCTGCACAAGCAAATCAACTCTTGCGCCAGTACATTGCTTTTGCTAACAGTCGTGCCAGTACTCATTTGAATGATGAAGTAAAAGGGGCATGGGCTACCCGCACTCAGTCTATGACAGCATTGGTTAAGCGCCAGGAAATGGTTGCTAAAGCGGTTTATAACCGCGAAATGAATGTGTTACAGCAATCGCTGAAGGTTGCAGAAAAACAAGGAATTCGGCGTAATCAAACTGATACTCCGATGGATCAATTGCCTGACTCAAAAATGTTTATGTTAGGTGCGCCGTTGTTACAGGCTCAGCTTGAAACTCTGGAAGCGACAGGTCCCGACTATGATGTGGATTATGACCAGAATATTGCAATGTTAGCGACGTTAAATGTTGGTCCGACATTACAGGATCAATTTCAGACTTACCGCTATTTGAGAACACCAGAGGAACCCGTTACCAGAGACAGTCCTCGCAGAGTGTTTTTGATAATCATGTGGGGCGCAGTTGGTGCCTTGGTTGGTGCTGGCGTGGCATTAGTACGACGTTCACGTAAATAATCAAATAATTATATGAATAACTGCTTCTTAGAGATATTTTTTGCAGGAAAGTCTGCAAGTTACTGACTAATAAGAGAGTCATTGTGAAAGTGTTGACTGTGTTTGGTACCCGGCCGGAAGCTATCAAGATGGCTCCGCTGGTACACGCATTGGCAAGGGATGAAGCCTTCGAAGCAAAAGTATGTGTCACCGCCCAACATCGGGAAATGTTGGATCAGGTGTTACATCTTTTTGAGATCACTCCCGATTTTGATCTCAATATTATGAAATCAGGGCAAGATTTAACGGATATTACATGCCGTATTCTGGAAGGATTGAAGCCCGTTTTGACAGAATTTAAGCCTGATGTTGTATTAGTTCACGGAGATACCACAACAACTATGGCGACCAGTTTGGCTGCGTTCTACCAGCGTATCCCTGTTGGTCATATTGAAGCTGGACTAAGAACCGGTGATCTCTATTCCCCTTGGCCGGAAGAGGCAAACCGTAAGATTGCCGGGCATTTGGCAATGTATCATTTTGCTCCGACGGAAAACTCTCGCAAGAATTTACAGAAAGAATCAATTGCAGATAATCGAGTTTTTGTCACGGGTAATACGGTGATCGATGCGTTGTTGTGGGTACGCGATCGAATAATGAATGATGAAGCTATGCGGAATAAGCTGGCGGAACATTACCCGTTTATTGATACTAATAAAAAAATGATCTTGGTAACGGGTCATCGTCGTGAAAGTTTTGGTGGTGGATTTGTGCGAATTTGTGAAGCATTGGCACAGATAGCCCGCGCCCATCCAGAAGTACAGGTAGTCTATCCGGTCCATCTAAACCCGAATGTCAGTGAGCCGGTAAAGCGTATTTTGCATGATATTGATAACATCATTCTCATCGAACCACAGGACTATTTACCATTCGTCTATTTGATGAACCATGCCTATATGATCCTGACGGATTCCGGTGGTATTCAAGAAGAAGCACCTTCTTTAGGAAAACCTGTACTGGTGATGCGTAATACTACTGAACGGCCAGAAGCGGTGGATGCGGGAACGGTACGTCTGGTAGGGACAGAAACAAGAACAATTGTGGAGGAGGTGACTCGATTGTTGACAGACGATACTGCCTATCAGCAAATGAGCCGCGCTCATAATCCTTACGGGGATGGCGATGCCTGTCAACGTATTCTCGACGTTTTGAAGAAAATCAGGTGACACTATGAGTTTTGAAACTATATCAGTTATCGGTCTTGGTTATATTGGTTTGCCAACTGCGGCAGCGTTTGCATTGCACAATAAGAAAGTCATTGGGGTAGATATTAACCAGCATGCGGTAGAAACGATTAACCGTGGCGCAATTCATATTGTAGAACCGGATCTGGATAAAGTGGTGAAAATTGCTGTGGAAGGTGGCTACCTGAAAGCAGTGGTTTCTCCGTTACCCGCAGATGCTTTTCTGATAGCTGTTCCAACTCCTTTTAAAGGTGATCATGAGCCGGATATGACATATGTCCGTTCTGCCGCTGAATCCGTGGCGCGGGTTCTGAAAAAAGGCGATCTGGTTATTCTGGAATCGACCTCGCCAGTGGGTGCGACAGAGAAGATGGCAGAATGGTTAGCGGCAGAGCGCCCTGATCTGACTTTCCCACAACAGGTGGGAGATGAATCTGATATTGATATTGCTTACTGTCCTGAACGTGTATTACCGGGACAGGTTATGGTCGAGCTGATTAAGAATGACCGCGTTATTGGCGGTATGACGTCAAAATCTTCGGCCAGAGCCAGTGAACTGTATAGAATCTTCCTTGAAGGTGAATGTGTTATCACTAACTCAAGAACAGCAGAAATGTGTAAGCTGACAGAAAACAGTTTCCGGGATGTGAACATTGCATTTGCCAACGAACTTTCTCTGATTTGTGCTGAACAAGGCATCAATGTGTGGGAACTTATCAGTCTGGCAAACCGTCATCCCCGTGTAAATATTCTTCAGCCCGGCCCTGGAGTGGGGGGGCATTGTATTGCTGTTGACCCGTGGTTCATTGTTTCCCAAAATCCGGAACAATCACGTCTTATCCATACAGCACGTCTGGTTAATGATGGCAAGCCACTGTGGGTTGTGGATCAAGTAAAAGCGGCTGTTGCGGATTGTCTGGCTGAAAGTGGAAAGCGTGCAAGCGAAGTGAAAATCGCCTGCTTTGGCCTGGCATTTAAGCCAAATATTGATGACTTACGTGAGAGTCCAGCGGTATATATCACTCGTATGATTGCTCAATGGCATGCAGGTGAGACATTGGCTGTAGAGCCTAATGTCCATGAATTACCCGCTTCCTTGAAAGGAATGACTCGATTGATTAACCTGGAAAAAGCGTTGGAAGAAGCTGATATCTTGTTGATGCTGGTGGATCATAATCAGTTTAAAGCTGTAAATGGTTGTGAAATTAAACAGAAATGGATTGTGGATACAAAAGGAGTCTGGCGTTGAGACGTATTCTAATCACAGGTGGAGCAGGTTTTATTGGCTCCGCTGTTGTGCGGCATGTCATTAATAATACAGAAGACAGCGTGGTTGTAGCTGATTGCCTGACTTATGCTGGTAATCTGGAGTCTCTTGACTCTGTTGCGGATAGCACACGTTATGCGTTTGAACAGATTGATATCTGTCAGCGTGAAGCACTGGATCGGGTTTTGGAGCAGTATCAGCCGGATTGTGTGATGCATCTTGCGGCAGAAAGCCATGTAGATCGCTCTATTGATGGCCCTGCGGCATTTGTCGAAACTAACATTGTTGGTACCTATACTTTGTTGGAAGCTGTTCGGGCTTTTTGGCAGAAACTGAGTAAAGAGAAACAAGCTGCCTTTCGTTTCCATCATATTTCAACGGATGAAGTGTATGGAGATTTGCATGGTGAGGATGGTTTCTTTACTGAAACAACACCTTATTCGCCAAGCAGTCCATATTCAGCGTCCAAGGCATCCAGTGACCATTTGGTAAGAGCATGGCACCGTACTTATGGTTTACCGACAATTATCACCAATTGTTCAAATAACTATGGCCCTTACCATTTCCCGGAAAAATTGATCCCATTAATAATTTTGAATGCATTAGCAGGCAAATCTTTGCCGGTATACGGCGAAGGGAAGCAAATCCGTGATTGGTTGTACGTGGAAGATCACGCCAGAGCGCTTTATTTGGTTGTAACAGAAGCTGAACCGGGTAAAACCTATAATATTGGCGGTCATAACGAACGCAAAAATATTGATGTGGTTTGTGCCATTTGTGAGCTTCTGGAAGAATTTCGTCCTGAGAAGCCAGCAGGTACTGCTTATTATCGTGACTTGATTACTCATGTCGCAGATCGTCCTGGTCATGATATGCGTTATGCCATTGACGCTGCGAAAATTGAACATGAGCTGGGTTGGAAACCACAGGAAACCTTCGAATCCGGGATTCGCAAAACAGTTCAATGGTATCTGGAAAATGAAAATTGGTGGCGTAGGGTTCAGGATGGATCGTATGCTGGTGAACGTCTTGGGTTAGGTGAAAACTAAGCTACTCTGGAGGTAACATGAAAGGCATTATTCTGGCAGGGGGCTCGGGTACCCGGTTGCATCCGATAACACGAGGTGTTTCCAAACAACTACTGCCAATTTATGATAAGCCGATGATTTACTATCCTTTGTCAGTACTGATGCTGGCAGGGATACGTGATGTTCTGATTATCTCCACACCAGAAGATTTACCTTCTTTCCGCCGGCTGTTTGGCAATGGTGACGAATTTGGTATTCGCTTGAGTTATAAAGAACAGCCATCACCAGATGGTTTAGCTCAGGCTTTTTTGATTGGTGAAGAGTTTATTAACGGGGAGCCCAGTTGCTTGGTATTGGGAGATAATATCTACTTCGGGCAAGCGTTTAGCCCAAAACTGAAGAAAGTTGTTTCCCGTGGAAAAGGGGCAACCATTTTTGGTTATCAGGTGATGGATCCTGAGCGATTTGGTGTGGTGGAGTTTGATGACGAGTTCCACGTTCTTTCCATTGAGGAAAAGCCGGAAAATCCAAAATCAAACTGGGCGGTAACGGGTCTCTATTTCTATGATAATCAGGTCGTGGATTTTGCCAGGCAGGTAAAACCTTCTGCACGGGGTGAGTTGGAAATTACCAGCATTAACCAGATGTATTTGGAACGTGGTGAGTTGAATGTTGAACTGTTAGGGCGTGGTTTTGCCTGGCTGGATACGGGTACTCATGACAGCTTGATTGAGGCTAGCACTTTTGTGCAGACTGTTGAGAAACGTCAGGGTTTTAAAATTGCTTGTCTTGAAGAAATTGCTTGGCGTAATGGCTGGTTGGATGATGAGCAGTTAAGAAAGACAGCAAAATCCTTATCAAAAACTGGCTACGGTCAATATCTGCTGGATTTACTTCATGTCCGTCCACGCCAGTATTGAGCTATTAGAGTGGGATAGCTACTACTTCGGGTTGTCCACTGCTCGCCTTGATTTCACACCTGATGCCAGGTTGTTAACTTTACCTCAATTAGAACAGTACGCTTTGGTGCAGGCCAAAGTGCCCGCACAACGATTAGATCTCATTGATGGGTTATCCGTGTTGGGTTTTTCGCTGGTGGAGGGGGAAGTCGATCTTTCCTTAAGGATTGGCATAGAAAATGCTTATATTACTCATAGTAACAACTCTAAGAATGTGCTGATCCCGGCGGAACAGCGGGATATCCCGATTCTGAAAGAGATAGCTGCCAAAATATTTTCTTTAAGCCGTTTCCGTGCCCCGTGGTATCAGCCGCAGGATAGTGGCCGTTTCTATGCTACCTGGGTTGAGAAAGCGGTATTAGGGACATTTGATCATCAATGTTTACTGGTAAACGGAGATAACGGACAACCCGCAGGGTTTGTTACTTTGCGGGATTTAGGGAATGGTGAGGCTCGTATGGGGTTGCTGGCCGTATTTCCAGGAAATACCGGCGGTGGAATTGGTTCAAAATTAATGTCGGTGGCGCAACAGTGGTGTCAACACCATCAAATACAGCAATTAAGAATTGCAACACAAACCAGCAACATCGCTGCTTTGCGCCTTTATACACGCAGTGGTGCACTTGTTGAAAGCACTGCTTATTGGTTATATAGGGGACGAAATGATTCCATTTAACAGACCACCAGTAGTCGGCACTGAATTAGATTACATGAAGCAGGCAATGGAGAGCGGTAAGCTTTGTGGGGACGGTGGTTTTACCAAACGTTGTGAAGAGTGGATGGAACAACATTTCGGCTGCCCGAAAGTTTTGCTGACGCCATCCTGCACAGCTTCTCTGGAAATGGCGGCTATTTTGCTGAATATCCAGCCCGGTGATGAAGTTATCATGCCGAGTTTCACTTTTGTTTCCAGTTCTAATGCGTTTGTACTGCGTGGGGCAACCGTTGTTTTCGTGGATATCCGTCCAGATACCATGAATATTGATGAAACCAAAATCGAAGCGGCGATTACAGATAAAACACGAGTGATTGTTCCGGTTCATTACGCAGGTGTGGCTTGTGAAATGGATACCATCATGGCGCTGGCAGAGAAATATAATCTGTTTGTCGTGGAAGATGCAGCCCAGGGGGTAATGTCTACTTATAAGGGGCGCGCATTGGGAACTATCGGGCACATTGGTTGCTACAGTTTCCATGAAACCAAAAACTACTCTTCTGGTGGTGAAGGCGGTGCAGCACTTATCAATGATGAATCCCTGATCTCGCGTGCTGAAATCGTCCGTGAAAAAGGAACGAATCGTAGCCAGTTTTTCCGTGGTCAAGTTGATAAATACACTTGGCGCGATATTGGTTCCAGTTATCTGATGTCAGATCTTCAAGCTGCTTATTTGTGGGCGCAACTCGAAGAAGCTAAGAAAATCAATGAACGTCGTCTTGCTTTGTGGAATACCTATTATCAGGTATTAAAACCGCTGGCTGATGCTGGTTACCTGACATTACCTGTAGTACCGGAAGGATTGGAACATAATGCTCATATGTTCTATATCAAACTGAAAGATGTTGAAGAGCGTTCTGCATTTAATAGCTATATGAAAGATGCTGGTGTACTGACGGTATTTCATTATGTTTCTCTGCATACCAGCCCGGGCGGTGAAAAATTTGGCCGTTTCCATGGAAAAGATCGTTTCACTACCAGTGAAAGTGATCGCTTGGTACGTTTGCCAATGTTTTACAACATAACAGATGCTGAACAGCAGAGTGTTATCGAACATATCAGGGAATACTTCGCCTGATATGTCATTGGCTAAAGCATCAATATGGACTGCGGGCTCTACACTGATAAAAATCGGTGTGGGGCTTTTAATCGTTAAATTACTGGCCGTTGCTTTCGGCCCTAGCGGGGTTGGGCAGGCAGGTAACTTCCGTCAGCTCATTACTGTCCTTGGGGTGTTGGCTGGTGCCGGTATTTTTAATGGTGTGACTAAATATGTTGCGGAGTATCAGCAGCAACCAGAAAGGTTGCGTGCGGTACTGGGGACTTCTTCTGCCATTATTCTCGGGTTTTCCACTCTGTTGGCCGTGATTTTTCTGTTGTTTAGCGGGCCGATCAGTATTGGGTTATTTGGTCATAGGGATTATGAGCCAGTTGTGCAGGCGCTCTCATTTATTCAAATGGGTATTGCCTGTGCCAACTATTTTCTGGCTATTTTGAAAGGATACCGGGATGCTCAGGGGAATGCGCTGGCGATTATTCTCGGTAGTTTGATAGGAGTGATTGCCTATTATTTCTGTTTCACCCTTGGTGGGTATGAAGGTGCTTTAGCTGGTTTGGCCTTAGTGCCGGCGCTGATAATATTTCCAGCGGGATTGATGCTTTTGCGTCGTAAAGAGATTTCATTCTCATATCTTAAGCCCATGTGGGATAAGGTACTGGCTAGCGAGCTCGGCAAATTTACCCTTATGGCTCTGTTGACTTCCATTACCTTACCGGTTGCTTACATTATGATGCGAAACTTGCTGGCAGCGCATTATAGTTGGGATGATGTGGGTATTTGGCAAGGTGTAAGCAGTATTTCCGATGCTTACCTGCAATTTATCACTGCTTCTTTCAGCGTTTATCTGTTGCCAACGCTTTCACGATTGAAGGGTAAAGGCGAAATATCAAATGAAATAGTTAAAGCGTTGAAATTTGTTTTGCCAGCAGTGGCATTTGCAAGTTTTACCGTATGGTTGTTGCGCGATTTTGCCATCTGGTTGTTGTTTTCTGACAAATTTACTGCTATGCGTGATTTGTTTGCTTGGCAATTGATTGGTGATGTATTGAAAGTGGGCGCTTACGTTTTTGGTTATCTGGTGATTGCCAAAGCGGCGTTGCGTTTTTATGTGCTGACTGAAGTCAGCCAGTTTTTGCTGCTTACTGGTTTTGCCCACTGGCTGATTCCTGTTAATGGATCGTTAGGTGCAGCGCAAGCTTATATGGCAACTTATATTGTTTATTTCACCCTTTGTTGTGGTGCATTTCTTATTTATCGCAGGCGAGCATGACAACCCTAATTCACGTTCTGGGATCTGATATCCCCCATCATAATCGAACGGTATTGCGCTTTTTTAATGACGTCTTAGCGCAAGAAATTGGTTTTTCAGCCAAACCAAAGTTTATGGTAGTGGCTAGGGATCGAGCTTCATTGGGTGATTGCCCGGCATTGGATATGGCATTTTTCGACAGTAAAAAATCTCTGTCTCAAGCTGTTATTGTTAAAGCCCAGTCAGACCGGGATTGCCGATTTTTTTTTCATGGGCAATTTAATGCGGGTTTGTGGTTAGCGTTGTTATCAGGAAAAATCAAACGCAATCAATTCTGGTGGCATGCTTGGGGCGCCGATCTTTATGAAGACTCCTGTCAGTTAAAATTCCGTCTGTTTTATTTCCTGCGTCGCCTGGCGCAACGTCGGGTAGGGCATGTATTTGCGGTTCGGGGAGATCTCTATTTTTATTCTCAACATCATCCGAAAGTACCAACGTCATTGCTCTATTTCCCAACCAGAATGGACCCAGCCTTGACGATTGCAGAAAAAGTGCCTTCTGACGATAACAAAATGGCAATTTTGTTGGGGAACTCCGGTGATCGATCAAACCGTCATATTGCTGCACTGAAAGCTATTCATAAGCAGTTTGGTGATAAGGTACAAATAGTCATCCCAATGGGTTATCCGGAAAATAATCAGGCTTATATTGAGCAGGTTGAGCAGGTTGCTTTATCGCTGTTCCGGCCGGAGAATTTAACAATTCTTAAGCAAAATATGGCGTTTGATGATTATTTGGCATTATTGCGCCGTTGTGATTTAGGGTATTTCATTTTTAACCGCCAGCAGGGGATTGGAACAATTTGTCTGTTGATACAATTTGGTGTGCCGCTTGTGCTTAGCCGTCAGAATCTTTTTTGGCAGGATTTAACAGAACAGCAGGTTCCGGTATTTTTCTCCGATGATTCTTTAGATAACCAACTAATTATGGAAGCACAACGGCAGATGCTTTCCTTAGATAGAAATGCGATAACTTTCTTCAGCCCGAATTTTGTTGATGGCTGGCGGCAAGCGCTGGTAAAAGCGGCAGGAGAGCAGCAATGACTTTAACGCAATTTGGCGGATTATTTGTTGTTTATCTGATATCACTGGTTTTTATCCTGACGTTGACTTATCAGGAATTCCGGCGTGTACGCTTTAATTTTAACGTGTTCTTCTCATTGCTTTATTTGCTAACATTTTATTTTGGTTTCCCTCTGACATGCTTGTTGGTTTTTCAATTCGATGTTGAGGTGGTACCTGTAGATTCCTTATTACACGCTCTGCTGGCTTCAACTTGTTTTTATGGAATTTATTACGTCAGTTATAAAACCCGGCTAAGAAAGCCGTCTATACAGCTTAAAACACCCGTATTCACCATGAACCGGGTAGAAACGAACTTCACATGGTTATTGCTGGTATTGGTTGCGGTTGTGACCGTTGGGTTGTTCTTTATGCAAAACGGTTTTCTATTGTTTAAATTACAGTCGTACAGTCAGATTTTTTCCAGTCAGGTTTCTGGTGTTGCTTTAAAGCGGTTCTTTTACTTCTTTATTCCTGCCATGTTAGTAGTTTATTTCTTGAAACCGACACAATTACGCTGGTTGTTTTTTCTGATGAGCACGGTTGCTTTTGGGATTCTGACTTATGTCATTGTTGGGGGAACAAGGGCTAATATTATTATTGCGTTTGCGTTATTCCTGTTTATCGGCATTGTTCGTGGCTGGATAACCTTGTGGATGCTGATGACTGCGGGAGTAATGGGAATTGTTGGCATGTTCTGGTTGGCGCTCAAACGTTATAGCCTGGATGTCAATGGTGCAGAAGCGTTTTATACCTTCCTCTACCTCACTAGGGATACTTTCTCGCCGTGGGAAAATCTGGCGTTATTGCTGAATAACTACGACAAAATCGATTTTCAGGGGTTAGCACCGATTATCCGTGATTTCTATGTTTTTATTCCAAGCTGGCTCTGGCCTGGGCGCCCTGATGCGGTGTTGAATTCAGCGAATTACTTCACCTGGGAAGTACTGGATAACCACTCTGGTCTGGCAATCTCCCCGACTTTGATAGGTTCTCTGGTGGTTATGGGCGGGGTACTGTTTGTTCCGGTTGGTGCGATTGTTGTTGGATTGATAATTAAGTGGTTTGACTGGATTTATGAGTTAGGGAAACAGGAGACTAATCGTTATAAGGCCGCTATTTTGCAGGCTTTCTGCTTTGGCGCGATCTTCAACATGATAGTATTGGCTCGTGAAGGATTGGATTCATTTGTTTCCCGTGTGGTATTTTTCTGTATTATTTTTGGTTTGTGTCTGGTGGTTGCTAAGTTGTTGTATTGGCTCCTTGAGAGTGCAGGGCTTATTAGAAAATATCTGACCAGCAACCTGGCTTATCGCAAAAACGTCCGTTGCAATGTAAGGAAAGAAAATGGAGCTAAACAATATCCCCAAATATAGTATTCGTGGTTTGAATATTTGGGGTTTCCGCGATATGACACACTTTCTTGACCATATTTTCCAACGCGGGCAGGTAAAAACCGGTACTCTGGTTGCGGTTAATGCGGAAAAAGTTCTGACGGCAGAGGAAGATAAAGCGTTGAGTACACTGCTGGGCGAAGCAGAGTATCTGTATGCCGATGGTATCAGCATTGTACGTGCTATTCGCCGTAAATACCCTGATGCTGAAGTTTCCCGCGTAGCCGGTGCTGATCTGTGGGAAGCCATCATGGAGCGTGCTGGCAAAGAAGGCACCCCCGTTTTTCTGGTTGGCGGTAAACCAGAGATATTAGAACAGACAGAAAACAAACTGCGGACTCAGTGGAACGTCAATATCGTTGGCAGTCGGAATGGTTATTTCACGCCAGAAGAGCGTAATGTTGTTTTTGAGCGGATTCATGCCAGTGGGGCAGCAATTGTGACAGTTGCAATGGGGTCGCCTAAGCAAGAAATTTTCATGCGTGACTGCCGTAAAATTCATTGCGATGCTCTCTATATGGGAGTTGGTGGTACTTATGACGTATTCACCGGCCACGTAAAACGTGCGCCAAAAGTATGGCAGAACCTCGGGCTTGAGTGGTTTTATCGTTTGTTATCACAACCAAGCCGTATCCGTCGTCAGTTTAAGCTACTGAAGTTTCTGGGATATTACTACCGCAATCGTCTGTAGATAGTTGCCTGCCTGTCGTATAACAATTTGCGGCAGGCTATCAAAAAATTCGTTTCACAACGTCTATATAACCGTTTGATCCTGCCGGGCTTTTATCATCTGTACTAATTATTAGGTAATTTTTTATTCCACTGAGCGGAAAAACGTGTTTTGATCCCTGCCATTTTTATGGCTGGTCAAAACCAGTCTTGTATATTTTGATTATTGCACATTAAAACACATAACAATGGACAGGGAATTTATGGCAGATCAACAACAGGGCCTGCAACGAGGTTTAGAAGCCCGTCATATCGAGCTAATCGCATTAGGCGGAACTATTGGTGTCGGTCTGTTTATGGGATCAGCCAGCACGTTGAAATGGGCTGGCCCTTCTGTTTTGCTGGCTTACATTATTGCCGGAATTTTTGTTTTCTTCATTATGCGATCCATGGGTGAAATGCTGTTTCTTGAGCCTGTCACGGGTTCTTTCGCTTCTTTTGGTCATAAATATCTCAGCCCATATTGGGGATGCCTGACCGCTTGGGGTTATTGGTTTATGTGGGTGGCAGTCGGGATATCAGAAATAACAGCTATCGGTGTTTATGCTGAGTTCTGGTTTCCTGAGCTTCCTCAATGGGTATCAGCATTGATTGCGGTGGCATTAGTCGCTTTAGCGAACCTCGCGGCAGTACGTCTTTATGGTGAATTGGAATTTTGGTTTGCCATGATTAAAGTGACCACAATTATCGTCATGATCCTGATTGGCCTAGGATTGATATTTTTTGGTATTGGTAATCAATGGCAACCTATTGGATTGGATAATCTGACTGCTCATGGCGGTTTCTTTGCTGGTGGTTGGCAAGGGTTTCTGTTTGCGCTTTGTATTGTTGTTGCATCTTATCAGGGTGTGGAACTGGTAGGCATCACTGCGGGTGAAGCCAAAAATCCACAGGTTACGTTGAAAAAAGCGATTAACAATATTCTCTGGCGTATCCTGATTTTCTACGTGGGTGCAATCTTTATTGTCGTTACCTTGTTTCCGTGGATAGAAGTTGGTTCACAGGGCAGCCCGTTTGTGATGACCTTTACTAAAGTGGGTATCACTTCAGCGGCAGCTGTGATTAACTTTGTTGTATTGACCGCTGCGCTTTCTGGTTGTAACAGTGGTATGTACAGCGGTGGGCGGATGCTCTATGCATTGGCGCAAAACCGTCAGTTACCTTCATCGCTGACAAAATTGTCAAAGAATGGTGTGCCGGTAATCGGTATTGCCATTACAATTTTGTGCTTGCTGATAGGTTCCAGTTTGAATTACCTGATCCCAAATCCACAGGCAGTTTTTGTTTATGTTTACAGTGCCAGTGTATTGCCGGGAATGATTCCGTGGTTTGTTATTCTGGTGAGCCAGTTGCGTTTTCGTCAGTACCATCAAGAGGCACTGAAGCAACATAGTTTTAAATCTATCCTGTTCCCCTATGTGAATTATCTGACACTGGCATTTTTATGCTGTGTATTGGTAGGTATGGCAATTAACCCGGATACTCGTTTCTCATTGCTGGTAGGTGGAGGTTTTCTGCTGATAGTGTCGCTGATTTATTGGATAGTAAGGTTTTTTTGCAGCAGAAAACCAACAGTCTGATTTACTGTCATAGCTGTAGCGGGTAGTGGCGTGATAGCTGGCTTTATCAACGAAGTGAGTAAGGTGTAATCAAACGCATCATTTCTTAAAAAAAGCGCTGGACAGTATATCATTAAATCCGTACTATCCCCATCCGCAACGGCGTTAAGCGCCCGTAGCTCAGCTGGATAGAGCGCTGCCCTCCGGAGGCAGAGGTCTCAGGTTCGAATCCTGT
The DNA here is from genome assembly GCF_042879395.1 of Photorhabdus sp. RM322S. NCBI lineage: Bacteria > Pseudomonadati > Pseudomonadota > Gammaproteobacteria > Enterobacterales > Morganellaceae > Photorhabdus > Photorhabdus sp. RM322S. Next base: position 28,754 of record NZ_JBHFKW010000025.1, on the reverse strand, counting down.
CGGGCGCACCATTAATTTGCGTGCAAGAGCTGCGGTGTATTTCCGCTGTTTGTAAGTTGCAATATAGTAGTAAAATAGCTGTTATGGTGGCTATAGCTCAGTTGGTAGAGCCCTGGATTGTGATTCCAGTTGTCGTGGGTTCGAGTCCCATTAGCCACCCCATCTTTTTTATGACACGCGAGGGTGGCGGAATTGGTAGACGCGCTAGCTTCAGGTGTTAGTGTCCTTACGGACGTGGGGGTTCAAGTCCCCCCCTTCGCACCATAAAAAAGAAAAAAATTTCGGCGAGTAGCGCAGCTTGGTAGCGCAACTGGTTTGGGACCAGTGGGTCGGAGGTTCGAATCCTCTCTCGCCGACCAAATTCTGAAGGACCCTGCAATGCAGGGTTTTTTGCTTTCTCTTTTCCTATTTTTTGTTTCCCCTTCTGTTCATTACTCGTAGTGTGTGCTTGATTCAATTTAAGTTCAGTGAATTGTTTTCCGACATTAGCTACTTGTTTTATATAATAATTTTTCATCTTGTTGTATTTTGACGACGATTGATATATTAGCTGTCTCAAATAAGAGACTTATAACATATTGAATTAAAATGAAAAACAATAAATGTGTTATACGTTGTCTCAAATAAGAGACAGTCAATGAAGTGGATTTTGTGATGATTTGCTTTCTCGTTGTAATAAATAGAGAAATAACCGATGAGGTGAAGCGATTTATCATCCGGATAAAAGTTGGCATGTTAAATGCATTACTACAAAACGTAGATGCTCATCCTATTTCTTATGACAGCATATGCTTCATAAACCCAGGGATGATGCAGAGCCGATTATCGGTGCCTATTGTCCATGTCACAGATGAGTAAGATATAGCCATCTTTTCATCGCCGATCGGACTTAACGTTGAGTGAGGCACTATCCGTCTGTAGACCTGATTGTATTTGTACACCTATCTTTATTTCTAGGGTAGGTGTTTTTTTTGTCTATCGTTAGGGAATCTCTGATAGATTTATATACTGTTTAGATATTAATATAAGCAAAACAGGAAATACGACTATTGGTTTCTGCTATAAAACTGACTTAGTTACAGTTATTTCTTCCTAACTTATTTAAAGGAAATAGAGATGTCAAAAATGATCGGATGCTTTGGTTGTGGTCAAATGTTGCATGAATCGGCACAATCATGCCCGCATTGTGGTGCGGTGATAAAGGCATATTCTTCTGGCAGTAAAAGCAGAATTGTTGCTGCATTGTTGGCATTTTTTCTTGGCTTTATTGGTGCTCATAAATTTTATCTGGGTAAAATTGGTATGGGGATTTTATATTTGTTATTTTGCTGGACATTTATCCCCTATTTTATCTCATTTATTGAATTTATTATTTATCTTTGCACTTCTGATGAAGATTTTGCCAGAAAGTATGGCTAGAAAAATGCCCTCGTGTGGAGGGCATTTTTAATCAATAAAATGAATATCTTAAAGGAATAGTGATGGATAGATTATGAAACTAGAGGTTAGCTGGCACTATTGGCTATTAGCTACATCACTCTCGCGCTTTAAAGTTAGCACCAATCCCTCACGGCGAACCTGTGCCGCTTCTTCCGGTTTGCGTAACTTATCCAATGCATCTGCTAACCAGGCATAATCATGGGCATCTGGCCGCTGATCTAATGCGGCTTGAAAATCTTTTGTTGCTTTTTCCCATTCTCTGTGGCGTAAAGCAACCTGTCCAAGAGTACTGTTTAGCTGAGGGGTTGCGCCATGTTGCTTTAACTGATGGTCCAGCGCTTTTTGTACCGGCTTTGGATCTTCACTTTTTAACCGTGGAATCAACGACAATAAACGTTCATCGTATTGACGTTTTAAACTTTCCAGGATGATTTTTTGTGCTGTTTCATGGTCATCACATTCAATCAAATGCTCAGATATTGCAATCTGCAAAGCCACGTTATGGCGAATTTTACGGCTTTGATCATGCCACCAGCGTTTTAAACCTTCGCTGCCTTGTTCTGCCATATATTGATTCATCAGACCGATATAGGCTTGTTGGCGTAGTTTATGAATTTGTAACTCATCATGCAGATGGATTTTCTCCATTGTTGGCAGTATATCAATCAGTGACTGGTAAGCTCCCGATCTTGTATAAGCCTGTTCAGCCAGGCGTAAAACTTCTGGATGGCGTGAAGCTTGATTCAGAAGTTTGTCTATACCGTGGCGAGCTGCATGAATTTCACCTTGTGCCAGTTGAATACGTACACGGGTAATATCCACAGGTAACTGATTATTGTCTGCGACTTCTGCCGCACGTTCCAGATACTGATTAGTACGGAATTCATCTCCACGTTGTTGGGCTGCTTCGGCTGCCAGCAAGTAGTTGACTACAGGTTGTTCTGCATGATCAGCATTACGGGTCAGTAATTGCTCAACTTGTTTAAAATCACCTTCGGCCAGCTTGATTAGCGCTTCCTTTGTTTGAGCATGAGCGCGGTTGCGTTTACGTCCGAGGAACCAACCTCGGGTACGGGAGCCTGTATGCATAACTCTACGGTAGCACCAGCCAAGGAAGCAGAGCACCATTTGTAACAGAACAAATATAATGAACAGGCCGGTAACACTGGTTTCAATATTGTAGTTGTCAGTCTGAATCAGAACATATCCCTGATGACCCGCAACGATTGGGCCAAGCACAATACCAACAATCAGTACAACAAACAGTAACAAAACTTTTAGCATAACTTAGCCCTCCAGATGGGTTTCAGAGGACTGGGACAGCAAGTTGCGAACCCGGGTTTGCATCAGTTTTTCCAGTAAAGGCTGACTTGAAAGATGATCGGGTACCGTCATGGAAACAGGTTGCTGACTGAGTGAATCAATTTCTTCTAGGAATGCTTTGGTATTTGGATCGTTGATATCAAAGTAAGCTCTGACCCAGGTTGAAACCGTTTCCAGTGATTGTTTAAAAACTTCACTCTGATGACGCGGTATTGCTTGAGCTGCAATCAACAGACGGGCACGGATATTCTCCCGTAGATAGATATCCTGATTTGGTGCCAGTAATGGTTCTGCTGTGGTATCGCGGCGACGGATAGTAATAAAATTATCCATAAAGCTGTTCCAGCTTTTATTCAGATTCTGACGCCATTCAGATAATGAACCGGTTAATTCATCATTGTCTTCATCCATAGGTAAACCATCAATTGTGTTGTCAGCCAGACGCAGGTTATCTACTTGGTTAGAGAGTTGATTAACCCGTAGGATGGCACCATCAAAATCAACCTGATTGATGGCAGATAATGCGCTGATGTCCTGTGTAATTGCACGACGGATTTCAATCAGGCTTGGATCATTCATCTCAGCGAGACTGGCATCTGCATTTTTTAGTAGGGCTGCGGCGGTGACGACATCTTGATCATTCCATAATTTCCGGCCGGCCATTTTGACTAAAAAGTCAGCTTGCGCCAGTAGCCAGCTTTTTACGTCAGAACTGGATAACGAAGAGATTTTGGCTTGTAACTCTTGCAGACGATTATCCAATTGATCATTTTGTGCTGCTTGTGAGGCAAAATGGTTTAAAGCTTGCGATTGTTCTTTGAATAGAATTTCAATACGTTGTTTATCTTGTGATTGCTGTTGTTTCAAGGATTCCAATTGTTGGCGCAGTTCATGGTTTTCCGCACTGAGTAAATGGCTTTGCTGTTGTCCGTAGTAATAAAGGCCGCCACCGATTGCCAGAATAATTGCAATAGTAATAATACTTCTCAGAGTGCCAGAACATTCTTGCTTTTGAGGCACTGTTTCGGGCGGTTGCGAGTTTCCAACCGTATTTATTGTTTTTTCAACCGTCTCTGCGGACTGTTTTTGCTCCGTCATAGTGGGCATCCCATGTCAGTTTATTCTAGTGCCTGAATTAAGGCATCGTTGTCTGCACTTTTTGCAACTTTAATATCTTGCCAGCCCAAGTTCTGGGCGGTGTGTGCAAGACGCTCGCTTACCACAACAAGGCGGCAATTTAATAACCACCTATTCCGATCACTTTCGGGAATTAAGTTATATAACAGTTGCAGTATTTCGCCACTGGTTACAATTAAAGTCTGTACTCCACATTTTTGCCAGTGGGCACTGAATTTTGCTGCCGGATAGTCTACTGGCTGGCGAAGATAACATTCACAATAACTAATTGAGGCCCCTCTTTCTGTCAACGTGTGGGCAATAACCTCACGCCCGACATTTCCTCTGAGCAACAAAGCCAGTTTATTTTCAATCTGATGTAATGATGGTAGTTCCAGCAGGATTTCGCTGGTTTCACCCTCTAATGACCAGATAATATTTATATCAGTCAATTGATGAAAAGCCAGTGCGGTTGATCTGCCAATAGCATAATAAATCAGCTTGTCAGGCCATGACAGATTAATTTTATTTAACTGTGAATTTGCATAATGAACTGCATTTTTTGACAACAGAAATACCATATCACCGGCATTCAGCTGACTGAGCTTCTCAGCTAGCTGTGGCAGCTCTGAACCTGGGTGAATATTGATTAAAGGTGCGCTGAAAGCAGTTTTTCCCGCTGCCTGTAACTTTTTGACTAATTCTTCTCCGGCAGGAGAAGGCCGTGTCACCAGAATGCTCATGTGGGGGGATTTCCTTGATAAACGTCGGTCAGAATTGCCTTCGCTCCCCGTTCCAGCAACTCTTCTGCCAGTTTAATCCCTGCCTGACTGGCATCTTTTGCTAATGCGGTTCTCTCACCACGAATAATAACGCTGCCATCCGGTGCTCCAACCAATGCCCGTAGCCAGATTTTCTCATCCTGCCAGATGGCATAGCTGCCTATTGGTACTTGGCAACCTCCTTCCAAACGGGTATTCATTGCCCGTTCGGCAAGAACACAGATTTCTGTATCATAATGATTTAATGGTGCCAGCAGAGCTTGTGTTTGCTGGTCGTCAAGGCGGCATTCAATTCCCACAGCGCCTTGGCCAACGGCAGGTAATGATTGTTCTACAGACAACGGCATACGGATACGTTCATGCAGTTTTAACCTTTTCAATCCTGCAACAGCGAGAATGATGGCATCGTAATGACCATTATCCAGCTTATTCAGACGGGTGCCGACATTACCCCGAAGGTCACGGATAATCAGGTCGGGACGTAATTCACGGAGTTGGCACTGACGGCGTAAACTTGATGTGCCAACAATGCTGCCTGTTGGTAGTTCATCAAGAGCATTATATTTAACAGAAACAAAAGCATCGCGCGGATCATCACGTTCACAAATAGTGACCAAGCCCAGCCCTTCAGGAAAAGAGATCGGTACATCTTTCATTGAATGAACCGCGATATCGGCCCGCCCTTCAAGCAAAGCCCATTCTAATTCTTTGACAAATAGCCCCTTGCCGCCCACTTTTGCCAGAGGGGTATCCAGAATGATATCTCCTTGGGTTACCATCGGAACCAGTTGAATTTCCAAGTCTGGATGTTGTTGTTGTAATTTTTGCTGAACATGAAGTGTCTGCCACATAGCCAAAGGGCTTTGACGGGTTGCGATTCGGATGGTTTTTGTTGACATAGATGTTTAGATTTCTCAGGCTTTTCTGCCGTCATATAAATGAAAAACTAGCACTCGTTTTAACACTTCAGCAGTTTTTTTTCCAGTTAATGCCTGAGAAGAAAGTGTGCAGATTAGGTTGAAATATAAAATAAATTTTAATTTTTAAATTATTTTATATCCATATAAAGTAGATTAATTTAAATATGAATTAACTTTTTCAGTAAATTATTTCTGTAATTAGAAAATCTTTAATGAAAAGAATGACTAATTAAAATATAGCTAATGGGTTATTTTTATGAGGCGGCTGATAAAAAAGCATTAGATACATGACTTGAAAAATGAGCAGAGAAAATTTCCTTCATAAAAGAAAGTATAAAAAGTATGGTTTTTTAGATTATTGTTATATATAACAATAAGTTATTCGGTTTTTTGTCTGGTGTCACATCGCAATTCAATTGCTTTACTGACTTTACGGTTTATCTACAAGATGTTAAATTGATCACGTTTCCGGTAATAAATTGGTAAAAATCATTCTAAATAATTCCATTAAGTTATAACAGCCGGAAGCGGGGGATTTATCTGGGCACTGGAACTCAATCGGGCGAGACGTCTTGTACCTTTACATCGAAACACTGAAGCAGAGACTGGATGCGATAAACCAACTCAGGTTAGAACGCGCCTCCACCGCCATGAGTGCGGAATTTAAACAGGTATACAGTTTACTGCCAGTATTATTGCATTATCATCATCCGATGATGCCAGGTTACATTAATGATAATGTTCCTTACGGCGTATGTTTTTTCGTGCATGATGAGTCACAAAAATCTTATCTTAATGATTTAGAAAGTAAATTAGAACACTCCATAGAACAGCCTGCTAATGGTCAGCTTCCTATTACGGGTATTTACTCAATGGGGAGTACTTCGTCAATCGGGCAAAGTAGTTGTTCTGATTTGGATATTTGGGTATGTCATCAGTCGTGGCTTGATAATGATGAGCGCCTCCTGTTGCAACGTAAGTGTACGCTTATTGAACAATGGGCGGCAGCGCTTGGTATCGAAGTCAATTTTTTTCTTATTGATGAAAACCGCTTTCGCCATAATGCCAGTGGTCGTCTTGGCGGTGAAGATTGCGGTTCTACTCAGCATATTCTGTTACTTGATGAATTTTACCGTACTGCGGTGCGTATGGCAGGTAAGCGTTTGTTATGGGAAATGGTGCCTGTAGAAGAAGAGCGCCATTATGACGAATATGTTTTATCTCTTTATGCGCAAGGTGTTCTGACGCCAAATGAGTGGCTTGATCTCGGTGGATTAGGAGAACTATCCGCTGAAGAATACTTTGGTGCCAGCTTATGGCAACTTTACAAAAGTATCGACTCTCCTTATAAAGCCGTATTGAAAAGCTTGTTGCTGGAGGCATATTCCTGGGAATATCCCAATGGTAAATTACTGGCAATGGAGATGAAACAGCGTTTGCATGCGGGTGAAATAGTTTCATTTGGCCTTGATGCATACAGCATGATGCTTGAGCGTGTTACCCGCTATCTGATAGAAATTAATGATACGACTCGCTTAGATTTAATACGTCGATGCTTCTATTTAAAAGTTTGTGAAAAGCTCTCTCTAAACCAGGATGATGAAGGTTGTACCGGTTGGCGACGTCAGGTTTTGACTCAGTTGGTATATGAGTGGAAGTGGGATACAGAGCGGTTGGGCATTCTGGATAACCGCAATTCATGGAAAATTGAGCAGGTTCGTGATGCCCATAATGAACTGCTTGATACCATGATGCAGAGTTACCGTAACCTTATCCGTTTTGCCCGCCGTAATAATCTGAGTGTCAGTGCCAGTCCACAGGATATTGGTGTGCTGACCCGTAAACTCTACGCTGCATTTGAAGCGTTGCCGGGTAAGGTGACGCTGGTTAATCCACAGATCTCACCGGACCTGTCAGAGAGACATTTAACATTTATTTATGTGCCTCAAGGACGTGCAAATCGCGGCGGCTGGTATCTTTACAATCAGGCACCGATAATTGAATCAATTATCGGTCATCAGCCTCTGGAATATAATCGTTACCTAAATAAATTGGTGTCGTGGACCTATTTTAACGGCTTATTGACAGAAAAATCCTGTATTCATATTCATCATGGTGAAGCCCAGTGTGATGAACTGAAGTTGCATGAACTGATTAACGATATTTCCGCTCATTTTCCTATCCGTTTACCTGCACCGACGCCAAAAGCGCTCTATAGTCCGTGTGAAATCCGCCACTTGGCGATTATTGTTAATCTGGAGAAAGATCCGACCGCGGCGTTCTCTAATCAGGTTGTGCATTTTGACTTCCGCAAGCTTGATGTATTCAGTTTTGGAGAATCGCAACAGTGTTTGGTGGGAAGCATCGACTTGCTTTACCGCAATTCATGGAATGAAGTGAGAACATTGCATTTTAGTGGCGAGCAGTCTGTTTTGGAAGCATTGAAAACCATATTGGGTAAAATGCATCAAGATGCTGCACCGCCGGCGGCTGTTGAAGTGTTCTGTTATTGTGAACATTTACGCGGGCTTATCCGAACCCGGATCCAGCAACTGGTATCTGAATGTATTGAGTTGCGTTTATCCAGCAATCGTCAGGATCCGGGCCGTTTTAAAGCACTGCGCATTGCGGGCCAGACTTGGGGGCTTTTCTTTGAACGTCTTAACGTCTCTGTGCAGAAATTGGAGAATGCCGTGGAATTCTATGGGGCAATTTCTAATAACAAACTGCATGGGTTGCCGGTAAAAATTAATACTAAAGAGACACATTTGCCTGCTGTGGTTGATGGTTTTGCCAGCGAGGGCATCATTCAGTTTTTCTTCGAAAATACTCAAGATAATAAAAGTTTTAATATTTATATCCTGGATGAAACCAACCGGGTGGAAATCTATTCTCATTGTGAGGGAAGTAAGGAAGAACTGGTACGTGACGTCAGTCGGTTTTATTCTTCATCGCATGATCGATTTACTTACGGATCAAGTTTTATCAACTTTAACCTGCCACAGTTTTATCAGATTGTGCAAATGAAAGACCAGATTCAGGTGATTCCATTCAGTGGATCCTATTTTTCACAGTTGTGTGTGGCTGATGATGGGGAAACCGGTGGAGAAGAGCAGCCGGAACTTTATCGTTCTGTGTCGCATTACTGATTTACCCCGCGCAGCGGGGTAGGTTCAATTATTAGAAATTGAATGGTTCACCACTCTGTTCTGTGATGGATTGCGCTAACATGGTCAGGAAATTGCCACCGCTACGGTCACAAATCCACTGATCATCTTTGTAGACAAAATGATAACCGCCGTTTTTGGTTGCCAGCCAGATTTGATGGAAAGGTTCCTGACGATTGATAATAATTTTGCTGTCATTATCAAAGCTCAGGGTCATGACACCGCCATTGGTTTCACAGTCGATATCAGCATTGCCATCATAATTATCCAGTTGCTCTTCGATATAAAGCATTAGTTGGTCAGCTAACTGATGAAATTCACTGTCGTTCATCTTCAATTCCTATTTGCTTTTCGGGGCCTAACTGCGATTATAGAGAATATTGACGTATGAATTACAGGCATTATTGCAATGAAGAAAAAATTACGCGGGTTTCTGGCTATCATAACTTTATTTGTACTTTCCGGCTGTGGACTAAAAGGCCCGCTCTATTTTCCTCCAGAACAGCCATCGGCAGAGAAGACTAAGACCGCAGCTCAGGCTCCCGTGAAGACTGTGCAACAAGGGCAGAAAGTGGATAGCGGCACTCAGAAATAAGCTGGTAGTTAGTACTGCGGCTTACGGTGGAGCATTATATGCAGTTCTCCAAAATGCATGGTCTTGGTAATGACTTTATGGTCGTTGATGCTGTGACCCAAAATGTTTATTTCTCACCAGAACTGATCTGCCGTTTGGCCGACAGGCATACTGGTGTGGGTTTCGATCAGTTGTTAGTTGTTGAAGCACCTTATGATCCGGATCTGGATTTTCACTATCGCATTTTTAATGCTGATGGCAGTGAAGTGGCGCAGTGTGGCAATGGGGCGCGTTGTTTTGCCCGTTTTGTTCGCCTTAAGGGGTTGATTAATAAGCGTGATATTAAAGTCAGTACGCAATCGGGACGTATGGTATTGAGTATCACCAATGATGATCAGGTTTGCGTTAATATGGGGGAACCTGAATTTGAGCCACATCATGTGCCATTTCGCGCGTTAAAGGCAGAAAAAACCTATATTTTAAGAGTGGTAGAAAAAACGGTTCTTTGTGGCGTGGTTTCTATGGGAAATCCTCATTGTGTGATTCAGGTAGCCGATGTGGAAACTGCCGAAGTGGGAATTCTGGGGTCAGCTCTGGAAAGCCATGAAAGATTTCCTGAGCGGGCTAATATTGGTTTCATGCAAATTCTAAACCGTGGTCATATTCGCTTACGGGTTTATGAACGTGGTGTTGGTGAAACGCAGGCTTGTGGTAGTGGTGCTTGTGCAGCGGTAGCCGTCGGCATTCAGCAGCAACTGCTCGATAGTCATGTTCAGGTAGACTTGCCGGGAGGTTCACTGCTTATCTGTTGGGAAGGGCCGGGAAAACCTCTCTATATGACTGGGCCGGCGACGCATGTTTATGATGGCACAATTCATCTGTAATCGATTTTGTTTTGAACTGCGGGGCATCGGAAGATGGAGAAAAAAGAAGAGCAGTTAAACATCGGTGGTACACTTGATGATCAAACTGTTGTGGATTATTTGTTGGAAAACCCCAATTTCTTTATCCGCAATGCATGTATTGTTGAACAAATACGGGTTCCTCACCCGATAAGAGAGACGGTTTCTTTGGTTGAATGGTATATGAGCCGCCAGAGAACACGTATTGCTTATCTGGAAGAAAATATAACCCTGCTAATGGAGCAGGCTAGAGTGAACGAGCAACTGTTCGAACAGTTGCTTAAACTACTTGTTGATTTAGCGGCGGCAGAGAGTTTACAAGATATGCTTAGTCGATTGAGTTTATGGGCTAAGAATCTGGGGTTAAACAGTGCCAGTATTCGTCTTTTCAGTGATAAATGGCATATTGGCGCACCGCTTAATGCGCCTGATTTAGCGCTTTCCCGTAACTCTTTTGAGCCAATCCGTATTCATCGTTTTGGTAATAGTAACCACTATCTTGGTATGTTGAACGGGCCGGAAATTTTATTGTTGTTACCACAGGTTCGTCATGTCGGTTCGGTTGCTGTATCTCTATTGGGAACGAGGGGAGAACTGGGTATGGTGATATTTAACAGTCGTAATTATCAGCATTATCAAGACGGCATGGGAACTGACATGCTTGATCATCTGGCTAAATTACTGCCGGATATACTCTCTCGTTGGATTAAACGGATATGATGCAGGGAATTGATCTGTTACTGGAGCCGGTTGAGGCATTTTTGAGGTATCTCAGGGTAGAGCGCCGGCTAAGTCCGGTGACTATCACTAATTACCGACGCCAGCTTTCCACATTGGCTGGGATGGCTTTAGAAATAGGTGTCAGGCAATGGAAAGATTTTGATCCTGCGAAAATTAGAATGTTGGTAACACGTAGTCGTCGTGCTGGCTTGAAGTCTGCTAACCTGGCTTTACGCTTATCTTCTCTGCGCAGTTTTTTTGATTGGCAGGTTACTCAGGGAGAGATTTCCGTTAATCCGGCAAAGACCGTCAGTACGCCGGGAACCAAGCGACATTTACCGAAAAATATTGATGTGGATGAAGTGAATCAACTGCTGAACATCAATTTCAATGATCCATTATCAGTGCGTGACCGGACGATGCTGGAAGTAATGTATGGTGCTGGGTTACGTTTGTCAGAGCTGGTGGGGCTTGATTGCCTGCATCTGGATCTTGAAAGTGGGGAAGTATGGGTTTCAGGTAAAGGCAGTAAAGAACGGAAGGTTCCTTTGGGACAGACCGCTGTTGAATGGCTTAATCGCTGGCTGGAGATGCGGGAACTGTTCGAACCGGAGGATAATGCGGTTTTTATTTCAAACAGCGGACGGCGGATATCAACCCGTAATGTACAGAAACGATTTGCGCAGTGGGGCATACGTCAGGGGGTGAACAGCCATATTCATCCTCATAAATTGCGCCACTCTTTTGCCACACACATTCTGGAATCCAGTGGTGATTTGCGCGCAGTTCAGGAACTTCTTGGTCATGCCAGCTTATCCAGCACACAAATCTATACCCATCTGGATTTCCAGCATTTGACAAAAGTGTATGATGTGGCCCATCCCAGAGCCAAGCGGGGGAAATCGTAATGCGTTTTTACCGGCCTCTTGCGCCAGTCTCAGCAATGACATTTGATCTGGATGATACCCTTTATGATAATCGCCCAGTGTTAGATAAGACGGAACAAGAGGTGCTGAATTTTATACGGCAATATGATCCTAAGTTCGGTCACCTTGATCATCAGGATCTGTATGCTTTCCGTGAAGTGATATTTGAGCAAGATCCTGAAATCTGCCATGACATGACCTTGTGGCGTTGGCAATCTGCAAAGCTGATGTTTTGCCATTACGGTTTTAGCCGTGAAGATGCCTGCCGGGGCGCGGATGATATCATGGCCCATTTCTCCCACTGGCGCAGCCGGATTGATGTGCCGGAATCAACACATAAAACCCTTGCTGCGCTTGCTGAACAGATGCCATTGGTCGCCATTACTAATGGTAATGCAGAACCTGCGGCTTGTGGTCTTGCTCCTTATTTTAAATTTGTGCTGAAAGCAGGCCCTGATGGGCGCTCAAAACCTCACAGCGATATGTACCGTCTGGCAGCAGAACGCCTGGGTTTACCACTTGGGAAAATTTTGCATGTTGGTGATGATCTGAATACTGATGTGGAAGGGGCACTTCGTAGTGGTATGCAGGCTTGCTGGATTAATACAGAAAATAAAAAACTATTGCAGACGATTGAGAGCCGCCTGCTGCCGCACATTGAGATTTACGATTTGGCTTCTTTGACAGCATTGATATAATCATGAAATTATTCTGTATGAAAACACAGCAGGCTATGGTCGCTGTTTAATCAATTGATGGTAACTATGGACATCTCCTATCTGCTCGAAAGTCTGAATGACAAACAACGTGAAGCCGTAGCTGCTCCGCGGACCAACATGTTGGTACTGGCCGGAGCGGGGAGTGGTAAAACCCGGGTTCTGGTACACCGAATTGCCTGGTTGTTGTCGGTGGAGAAGGCTTCGCCATTTTCCATCATGGCAGTGACCTTTACCAATAAGGCGGCTGCGGAAATGCGCCACCGGATTGAAAACTTGATCGGTACCAGTCAGGGAGGAATGTGGATTGGTACATTCCACGGATTGGCTCATCGTTTGTTACGGGCGCATCATTTGGATGCCAATTTGCCGCAGGATTTTCAGATTCTTGATAGCGAAGATCAGCATCGTCTGCTCAAACGCATTATCAAAGCGATGAATCTGGATGATAAACAATGGCCGGCTCGTCAGGGTATGTGGTACATCAACGGTAAAAAAGATGAAGGATTACGGCCACAGCATATTGAAAGTTATGGCAACCCTGTCGAGGTGACATGGCAGAAAATTTATCAGGCTTACCAAGAGGCGTGTGATCGCGCGGGATTAGTAGACTTTGCAGAGCTTCTGCTGCGAGCTCATGAACTGTGGCTGAATAAACCGCAGATCCTGCAACATTACCGTGGCCGCTTTACAAATATTCTGGTGGACGAGTTTCAGGACACCAACAGCATTCAATATGCTTGGATCCACCTGTTGGCGGGGGAAACGGGTAAAGTGATGATTGTCGGGGATGATGATCAATCTATTTATGGCTGGCGTGGGGCGCAGGTTGAGAATATTCAGCGTTTCCTGAAAGACTTCTCCGGCGCAGAAACTATCCGTTTGGAGCAAAATTACCGCTCCACCAGTAATATTCTGAAAGTTGCCAATACACTGATTGCCAATAACAGTGATCGCTTGGGCAAGAATCTGTGGACTGATGGTGTCGAGGGCGAACCGATTTCCCTGTATTGTGCATTTAATGAGCTTGATGAAGCCCGTTATGTGGTCAGCCGGATTAAAAGCTGGCTTGAAAATGGTGGTGCACTGAAAAGCTGCGCTATACTTTACCGCAGTAATGCCCAGTCCCGTGTACTGGAAGAAGCGTTGTTACAGGCATCAATGCCGTATCGTATTTATGGTGGTCAGCGGTTCTTTGAACGTCAGGAAATTAAAGATGCGTTAGCTTACCTGCGCCTGATTGCTAACCGCAATGATGATGCGGCGTTTGAACGTGTGGTAAATACGCCTACCCGTGGCATCGGTGACAGAACGTTAGATATAGTGCGCCAGGCTGCTCGTGAACGGCAGGAAACGTTGTGGGAGTGCTGTCAAATATTGCTTCAGGAGAAAGTGCTGGCTGGTCGGGCAGCGTCTTCCTTACAGCGCTTTATTGAACTGATAGAAGCATTATCGACAGAAACCAGCGATATGCCATTACATGTGCAGACTGACAGAATTATCCGCGATTCCGGCCTGAGAGCGATGTACCAGCAGGAAAAAGGTGAAAAAGCACAGGCACGTATTGAAAACCTTGAGGAACTCGTCACGGCAACCCGCCAGTTCAATTATCAGGATGAAGACGAAGATCTGATGCCATTACAGGCATTTCTTTCCCATGCTGCGCTGGAATCTGGAGAAGGTCAGGCTGACGCTTATCAGGATTCGGTGCAACTGATGACATTGCATTCAGCCAAGGGGCTGGAATTCCCACAGGTATTTATTGTTGGAATGGAAGAAGGCATGTTCCCAAGCCAGATGTCGATTGAAGAAGGCGGGCGTCTGGAGGAGGAACGTCGACTGGCTTATGTTGGCCTGACGCGTGCAATGGAAAAGCTAACAATCACTTATGCAGAAAGCCGTCGTTTATATGGTAAAGAAGTTTATCATCGTCCGTCTCGCTTTATTAGGGAACTGCCGCCAGAATGTATTGAAGAAGTTCGGTTGCGTGCGACAGTCTCTCGTCCAGTCAACCACAGTCGGTTAGGTACGCCAATCAGTGCCAATGACAGCGGTTACGCCCTTGGACAACGTGTTCGTCACCCTAAATTTGGTGAAGGAACCATTGTCAATATGGAGGGGAGTGGTGAACATAGCCGGCTGCAAATCGCGTTTCATGGGGAAGGGATTAAGTGGCTGGTTGCTGCTTATGCCAGGCTTGAAACGGTCTGAAAATAATATCTAGGTTGAATGTTGACAGGCTTTTTCCTCTAAGCGTAACATTCGCGCCTTACGATCACGTAGGGAGTAAAGGAGACTGATGATACATGCTGAGCGCATTTAAGTTAGAGAATAATCGCCTGCTCCGCCTTGAGTTCGAAGAGGGAGAAAAGTTATCTGATTCCTTGTGGGTAGATTTGGTCGAACCGGAAGAGCAAGATCGGCTTCAAGTTCAAAATGAATTAGGCCAAATTCTGGCAACCCGACCGGAGCTGGATGACATTGAGGCGTCAGCGCGTTTTTTTGAAGATGAAGACGGGATACATGTCCACTCGTTTTTCTACTTTGAAGATGCGGAAGACCATGCTGGCAACGCAACAGTTGCATTTACTATTCGTGATGGTCGTCTCTATACATTGCGAGAGCGTGAACTCCCTGCATTCCGATTGTACCGTATGCGTGCCCGTAATCAGACATTGGTTGATGGTAATGCCTATGAAGTACTGATGGATCTGTTTGAAACCAAAATCGAACAGTTGGCTGATGTTATCGAAAATATTTACAGTGTTCTGGAATCCCTGAGCCGGGTCATTATGGAAGGGAAACAGGGGGATGAGTTTGATATCGCCCTGTCCAGCCTTGCTGAACAGGAAGATATCGGCTGGAAGGTACGTTTGTGTCTTATGGATACCCAGCGAGCGCTCAACTTTCTGGTACGGCGTGCCCGTCTGCCGGGCGATCAGCTTGAGCAGGCCCGTGAAATTCTGCGGGATATCGAATCTCTGCTGCCACACAATGAATCCCTGTTCCAGAAAGTTAACTTCCTGATGCAGGCAGCAATGGGCTTTATCAATATCGAACAGAGCCGGATTATCAAAATCTTCTCGGTGGTATCTGTGGTATTCCTGCCCCCAACGCTGGTGGCTTCCAGTTATGGTATGAACTTTGAGTTTATGCCGGAGCTGCATTGGCCATTCGGTTATCCGGGCGCAATTGGTCTGATGATTGCTGCTGGTCTTGCGCCGTATCTTTATTTTAAGCGGAAGAATTGGTTGTAGATAAGCAGCCGTGGCAGGAAGGAATAAAAGCGTTGGCAGATGATAATGCCAACGCCTATCCTCTTTGTTATTCTTTTGCATGACATTCAATATCACTATAAAGTAAATAATTAAGATATAGTCACTGGTTTGAAAATTAACATATCGGAACCGATATTATCTGACAACATTTACTGACAAAGATATTCTTTGTGATCATTAAATGTTTTTATTTTTTTAATTATATCTTTTTCACCATAATCCGCATGTACTGAAAATGATATAACAGTCAAAAACGATATAAGTATTAACTTAATTTTTCCCATGCCTTGCAATTTACCTTATATAAATAACGGTTTCTCCTTTGGATAACTTATTTTCTCCAGAGACGTACTTAACCTGAACTTCGCTTAAGAAGGAAATTAAAGTATTTGAGATACGATCAAAGTTTTTGTCAAAGAAAATGCAAGACATTTCAGTCTGCTCGGTTTTTTGCTTAATATTCCTTCAATATAAAAGAAAGTATGCTACCATTCACCGATGAAGAGAAAAAATACACCAACGCCACATGACGCTGTTTTTAAACAATTTTTAAGCCATATAGATACTGCCAGAGACTTTTTGGAGATACATTTGCCTGCGACATTACGGGCAGTTTGTGATCTGGATACACTGCGGTTGGAATCAGGGTCGTTTATTGAAGGCAATTTGCGTGCGCATTATTCCGACATTTTGTATTCATTGAAAACAGCGCAGGGTGACGGATACGTATATTGCGTGATCGAACACCAGAGTTCCCCGGATAAGATGATGGCATTCCGGCTGATGCGATACAGTATTTCAGCAATGCAACGGCATCTGGAGCAGGGACATGAAAAATTGCCTCTGGTCATTCCGGTGTTGTTCTATCACGGGAAAATACAGCCGTATCCCTGGAGTACCCATTGGCTCGACTGTTTCGATGATCCGGCCCTGGCGGAGGAAATCTATTCCAATAAATTCCCGCTGGTAGATGTGACGGTAATTTCGGACGATGAAATCCTGACGCACAAACGGGTTGCGCTACTGGAAATGGTGCAAAAGCATATTCGGCAGCGAGATATGGCGGAGCTGCTGCAAGAGTTGGTCATACTGCTGACGTATGATTACTATACGGATGAACAGCTAAAAAGCGTGCTAAACTACTTATTACAGGCGGGAGATACCGCCGATCCAGAAGGTTTTATCCGGCGACTGGCAGAACAGTCCCCGAAGTATGAGGAGGTACTGATGACAATAGCGCAGAAACTGGAGCAGAAAGGGCACCAGAAAGGATTTATTGAAGGGCGTCAGGAAGGACTCCAAGAAGGATTGCATAAAGGCGAAAAACAGGGGATCCTGAAAATCGCGTGTGCGATGATCGACATGGGTATTGACCGTGAAACGGTAATGAAAACTACCGGATTGAGCCAGAACGAACTTGAGCAAATACGCCACTAACTAGCACTGAGAGTTCTTCATCAGCATTCAACGATTCATGTTAAAAGAGGATCTTACGGTGACTGGCAGAACAGTCACCGAAGTATTGAGTATCGACCTGAAACGGTGATGAAAATTATCGGACTGAGCTTGAACAAATGTCCGACAAACTTACTGTTGATACGTTATCGGCATAAAAATGCGTGAATAAATGCACGAAACGCATAGAAGCGGCACATTTACATTCCAAGCGATAAGATCGAATCTGAATCTACGTGCTTCTGAAATCTCTGTTCTTAAGCAGAGCTGAGGTTACTTATCATACGAATTGCTATTCCAAATTGAGTACGTTCTTCCCCAAGGCGTACAAAGCCAAGGGCAGTATAAAACCCTGCGGCTTGAGGATTAGCCAGCACCCGCAATGATATTCCTCCTTTTGTATGAACGTTATTCAGTGCTGTTTTCACCAACTGTCTGCCAATACCTTGATGCCAGACAGTGGGTTCAACAAATAATCCATCAAGTTCTGCATCTCCATCAGATCGTGGTAATACAACACTGAACCCCAAAATGACGCCGGCTTGTTCTGCAACATAAACATATCCTGCTTCAATATGTTCTATAGGGAGTTCTATCATGTGGGGGTTGGCTAATAATAATTCTCGATCTTCTTCCCACATGAGAGATGCACGTAACTGGAGTGCTTCAAGAGCAACTTGTTCTGCGATTTTGGCCAGTCTGATGGTTATTTCCATGTAATAAACTGATTCTGCTATGTTTTCAACCTGCGCTGTGTATAAAGCGCATCCAGTGTAAACAGCACTAATGCTGCCCAGATAAAGCCAAAAGTAATCAGGCGGTCTGAACCTATTTGCTCGTCATAGACCAGTATTGCCAGTAAAAACATCAACGTCGGGCCGACATACTGGAAGAAACCCAGTGTAGACAGACGCAAATGGGCAGCGGCTTCTGTGTATAACAGTAATGGAACCGTGGTAATAATGCCTGCGGCAATCAGCAGTAAATTCAGTGTCGTTGGATTGGCACTTAAATCGCTGGTTGGGGTGTTGGCAAAACCAAACAGGTAAATAGCTGCAACGGGTAGTAACCACAGTGTTTCAATCGTCATACCTGTTTGAGCATCAACATTCATCTTCTTACGAAGCAGGGCATACAGAGCGAAAGTGACAGCCAGACTTAATCCAATAACAGGTACTGAACCAAATTGCCATAACTGGATTAGCACGCCAGTGAAGGCCAGAGCAACGGCAGCCCATTGCATTCGGCGAAAACGTTCACTCAGAAACAACATACCAAACAAAACGTTAACCAGTGGGCTAATGAAGTAACCCAGGCTGGCTTCCAGCATATGGCCGTGGTTCACTGCCCAGATATAAATCAGCCAGTTACAGGCAACAATGGTCGCCGTCACTGCCAATAGCAGGACTTTTTTAGGTTGACGAAAAACGTTGGATACCTGTGACCAGTGACGGGTTACTGTTAGTAGCAGCAACATAAAGAAAAATGACCAGATAATACGATGCGTCAGGATTTCGTCGGCAGGTACTTGCTGAATGTACTTAAAATAAACTGGGGCAATTCCCCAAATAAAGCAGGCACCGAAGGCGTACAGAACGCCTTTGGTAGTTTGTGGCTTATTCATGTTGTCCTAATGTTAATTAAAAGTATAAAGATTGTAGTGGATTTCAGCCCGTTAACATGAAAATAATATGTCACCGGGCTGAATATTACGCAAGGGATTAATATATAGAATGGTATGACTAACCGACCAGATAAGTCGCTGTTGCACTGGCGATATGTGCTCTCTGCTCGTTATGCAGTTCAGCTCTGGCGACAGAAACTTTATTTCCATTGCGGATGATACTGCTGGTGGCGGTAAACACTTCACCACGACCGGGGCGTAGATAATCCACCCGCAAATCAATCGTTCCCATTGTTGATATTCGCTTTTCTAATTCTTCTCGTGGAGTGGGTGTTATACGGGCTAAGGCATTACCGACACAGACCAATCCGGCACAGACATCCAGCACTGATGCAATCACACCGCCATGTAAAATCTTCTGTGCGGTATTCCCTACCAGCTTACTCTGATTATGGAACTGTATTTCTGCGTAATCCTGTTCAAACCGGAGCAGCTCAAGCCCTAATATCTGGTTAAAAGGCATATGGTAAATGAAAAAATTACCAATTAGCTGGCGGGCTTGCTCCAGGGTGACTTGCGTTGTCGACATTTAATTTATCTCCAAATAAAGGTACGTGTTATTAATACCACTTTATATAGTTAATAAATTGTTAATGTTATGCTTTTATTGCCAACCTTACCAGTTTGCGAGGCGTCTCGAGAAACAATCTGAGCAAAATTAAAGTTCGTGTGTAAAATAATCTGTGTTGCCTTTTTGACGCTTTATAAATGACAACGGTGTTTGTTATGTCGCGGGCTTGTTGTTGAAGTAATTATTGCGAGAGTAAGATAACATAATGCGCAGATGCTTAAGCGTCTGTGATTTTTTAATGGTTGAGGAAAAGCGTGTCTACCGCAGAAGTCATCAATACGATATCACTGGCAGAGCAAGTATTGCGGGAAACCTTTGGTTATCTGCAATTCCGGCCTGGTCAGCAACAAGTCATCAATACCATTCTTGAGGGGCGTGATTGTCTGGTCATTATGCCGACGGGTGGTGGCAAATCACTGTGTTACCAAATCCCGGCGCTGGTGCAGGAAGGATTAACCCTGGTTGTTTCTCCCTTGATCTCTTTAATGAAAGATCAGGTGGATCAACTGCGGGCGAATGGTGTTGCGGCTGATTGCCTGAATTCAACTCAGGCCCGTGAACAGCAGATGGATGTGATCCGGCGTTGTCGTCAGGGCGTGATCAAATTGCTGTATATCGCTCCAGAACGCTTAATGATGGATAACTTCCTTGAACAGCTTTTGGAATGGCAACCTGCTATGCTGGCTGTGGATGAAGCTCATTGTATTTCACAATGGGGCCATGATTTCCGGCCTGAATACCGGGCGCTGGGACAACTCAGACAACGCTTTCCAACATTACCTTTCATTGCGTTGACGGCGACCGCTGATGAAACAACCCGCAATGATATTGCCCGACTATTGAATCTCAATAATCCGCTTATTCATATCAGCAGTTTTGATCGCCCCAATATTCGTTATACCTTGATAGAAAAATACAAACCATTAGATCAATTATGGTTATTTATCCGCGGTCAGAAAGGTAAAAGCGGCATTGTTTACTGCAACAGTCGCAATCGAGTTGAGGAGATATCAGAACGTTTACAAAAACGTGGTTTAAGTGTAGCGCCATACCATGCTGGGTTAGATAACAGCCAACGTGCCCGGGTACAGGATGCATTTCAACGTGATGATTTGCAGGTTGTGGTAGCGACCGTGGCATTTGGTATGGGCATTAATAAACCCAATGTTCGGTTTGTGGTTCATTTTAATATTCCACGTAATATCGAATCCTATTATCAGGAAACAGGACGTGCCGGGCGTGATGGTTTGCCTGCGGAAGCGGTATTGTTCTATGATCCGGCTGATATGGTATGGCTTCGCCGTTGTCTGGAAGAGAAAACTGCTGATACACAGCAAGATATTGAACGGCATAAGCTTAATGCGATGGGGGCCTTTGCCGAAGCGCAAACTTGCCGCCGTTTGGTGTTATTGAACTATTTTGGCGAAAGCCAACAAACCGCTTGCGGTAACTGTGACATCTGCCTTGATCCACCGAAAAATTATGATGGTTTGGTGGATGCGCAAAAAGCGCTTTCTTGTGTTTACCGGGTTGGTCAGCGTTTTGGTATCGGTTATATTGTTGAAGTGCTCAGAGGTGCGAATAATCAGCGTATCCGCGATATAAGGCATGATCGTTTGCCGGTTTACGGCATTGGTAAAGATCAAAGCCAGGAGCACTGGGTCAGCGTGTTGAGGCAGCTTATTCACTTAGGTTTTATCAGTCAAAACATTGCCAATTATTCTGCATTACAATTAACAGAAGCTGCGCGGCCAGTATTGCGTGGTGAAGTTCCGTTGAAACTGGCTGTTCCACGGATACAGAGCCTGAAAGGGCGCAGCCAGCAGAGTAAATCATATAGTGGCAATTATGATCGCAAATTATTTGCCAAGCTGCGTAAATTACGGAAGTCTATTGCTGACGAAGATAATATCCCGCCTTTTGTTGTATTTAACGATGTCACGCTGATTGAAATGTCAGAGCAATGCCCGGTTACGGCTGAAGAAATGTTATTAATCAACGGGGTTGGACAACGAAAACTAGAACGTTTTGGTAGCGTTTTTATGGCCTTGATCTGTAAACATCTGGAGGAGTGTGAATAGCTTGGAGATGATTTATGAAGCCCGAAATGTTGAAAGAGAGCTGGCTTAATCGTGAGATACAGTTTTCTGCTTTTGCCAACGGGCCTCTGTTAGATTTCTGGCAAGCCAGGGAAGAGCATGAGTTTATCGGTGTTGATAATGTACTGATACGCTATGTCCGTTTTTGTGCAACAACCCGGAATCATAGAGCAGTCGTTATCTTGCCGGGCCGTAGTGAAAGTTATGTCAAATACCCGGAGGTGGCATTTGACTTTTATCACCTTGGTTACGACGTTTTTATCATTGACCATCGTGGACAGGGGCGATCCGGCAGGATGCTTGAAGATCCACAAAAAGGGCATGTAGAAAAATTTGATGACTATATTGATGACGTTGAAACGTTCATAGAAAGAGAAATTCTCCCTCGTTATTATTCTCACTGTTATGCGTTGGCTCATTCAATGGGCGCGGCAATATTAGGGGGATTCTTATTACGTCACAGTCAGATTTTTGATGCAGTGGCCCTTTGTGCTCCTATGTTTGGTATTAACTTACCAATGCCGCACTGGTTGGCTACTTTGCTGGTGAACCGGGCAGAAAGGCGACCGGCTAGACGAAATAACTACGCAATACTGACTGGAAAATGGCGACCGTTGCCCTATTTGATAAATCTTCTGACACACAGTTATGAACGTTATAGTCGCTATCTCCGTTATTACGCGGATTACCCGGAATTACGCATAGGCGGGCCGACATATCATTGGATGCGGGAAAATATGCGGATCGGCAATATATTGATAGAAAAAGCAGGAAAAATTGAGACGCCACTGATGGTCTTAAAAGCCAGTGAAGATAAAGTCGTTAATAATCAGCAGCTACGGGCTTTTTGTGAATCACATCGGAAAGAGAGAACTTTCATTGAAGGGCAGTCACCTTTGATTATTCAGGGGGCGCATCATGAGATCCTATTTGAAAAAGATAAATTACGCAGCCAGGCACTCAATGCTATTTGTGACTTTTTTGACCAGAATTGATTCAATTAATAGGAACGATAACTATGTATCACATTGTTGCTTCAGATTTAGACGGTACTTTGCTGTCTCCTGATCACAAATTAACGTCTTATACCAAGGAAACCCTTAACTTACTCACAAACAAAGGCATTCATTTTATTTTTGCTACCGGCCGTCATCATGTGGATGTTTCCCAAATTCGCGATGGGCTTGGTATTGATGCCTATATGATCACCTCCAATGGGGCCAGGGTACATAATACCGCGGGTGAACTGGTTTTCAGCCACAACGTTGATCCTGATATTGTGAATGACTTGTGTCTGATGGAGTTTGATAACCCTGATATTCTGACCAATTATTACCGTCATGATGACTGGTATATGAATCGTGAAAGTCCTGAGCAGGAAGAATTTTTCCAGGAGTCAATATTTCATTATCGGCTTTTTGAGCGTGATAATTTTAAGACTGATGGTGTATGTAAAGTTTATTTTACCTGTGAAGATCATGATCTATTGCTCATATTAGAGGAATCAATCAACGCACGTTGGGGTGACAGGGTGAATGTCAGTTTCTCGTTACGTAATTGCCTGGAGGTCATGGCTGGTGGCGTTTCCAAAGGTCATGCCCTTGAACAGGTAGCTAAATCTATGGGCTATAAACTCAGTGATTGCATCGCTTTTGGTGATGGAATGAACGACCTGGAAATGCTGACGATGGCTGGTAAGGGCTGCATCATGCAGGATGCTCACCAACGTTTGAAAGATATCCTGCCAGATATGGACGTCATTGGCTCAAATGCTAATGATGCTGTTCCCTGCTATTTATGCAAAATGTATCAGGTTTAATTGCTCAGTCATAATTGAGCGCTATTGGCGCTCAGATTACTGACGAAGTGCTGGTTATTTATCTGCTCTTTGTGTTAATCAAGTTCCGTTCGCCAAACGGAGCTTGCCGCCATGTTAAGAATACTCCTCCACGAAAACTTTTCTTGTTGAAAGGGCTTGCTTGAAGATCTTGTTTTTCACAATTATCTGATTCGTAAAATCGATACTGCCGTTGATTTCGGATTTATCCGTAGGGCTATTGCTTTGAGACAAAATCAGTATGGTTTTAAAATCTGAAAAAAGGGCAAGGGTATTACGAAGAAACAGATAAAAACTTTAATTATTAAAGGTAAAACAGAAATGATTAAGGATTTTTTTAAGTAGGTAAAAAAATCGGTGATATACTGACATTGAAAGAGAAAACATCAGGAAAAACGGATTTTAAATATATTAACAAGGTGACAAAATGACAGAGTTAACCAAAGAACAAGAATATGAGATTGTATCAAAACATTTAACAGGATTAACCACATTAAGAAAATTTGCTCAAACAAAAGATTTCGATTGGCTGAAAGAAGTTTACCAAAAACTAGAGATAATCGTTGACGAAAGCCGGGAATCCTCCAGATTAGCCAGGTTAGAAATAGAAGAAAAAGAACAAAAACGTTTAGAAGTATTAAGAATTATTGAAGAAATGGGCTTTGATATTAATACCATTAACATACCTATTACCCTATCTGGTTTTAAACCTAAAAAATCAAATACAGGAAAAGGAAAACCGAGAAAACCTAAGTATCAGTTTAATGAAAATGGAGAGGTTAAATACTGGTCAGGAAACGGAAAAAGACCATTAGGTTTACAAAAACTGCTCAATGAAGGCCATTCATTAGATGAGTTTTTAATTAAAAAATAATAAAATCCTCGGAATGATAATTACTATACTCGCTGAGCCTGTATTTTAACATTTTTCGCTTTCTATTTTTGCTTGCATTTCCCTTTTGGGGAGATTGCAAGCTTCTTTTTATCGGTAATTAACTCAGTTATCTATCAGCCAAGGGTGAAAAAAATAGATCCTCGATTAATGCCAGATTTTTAAGAGATACAGGGTGACTAAAAGCGGGTTATTCCCTGCTATTTTTAATTCATTTATCAGAGATTATATACTCGGTTTATTTTGCATTTACCTAATTTGCTATGATTATTTAAGAGAGTGAATGAAGAAATATTAAAGATTTTGTATAAATGGTGGATTTAAATAAATACGACTTTTCAGAAAGAGAATTAATTGCATTTAATAAAAAATCATTAACCATTAATAGAAAATTGAGAATAAACCAGTATGCAAAATAATAGTATTTTACTAGGCTGGCATTTAAGCGGTTTCTCGTCATTATTGTATGAAGAAAACTATAAAAACAAAAAGGGGTGTTTTTATCTCATCAGATCATTTACTTGCTGATTTATGAAGACAAAATAAAGGGTGGTAACTTATTAAGATTACCGGTAAAACAACATCAGTAAAGATAAAAAGTGAGTATGATTGACGTTGATTAAACGTAAAACACGATATCCCCATGATGATTAAAATCAGGTGTTAAAAGTAGTAAAAAACCGTTAAAACTCTATACTGATTAAAATTATATAAAATAATAACATTTAAAGCTTTCCCATCATATATTTACCTAACCTGTTATAATCATTTAAAAGCACGAATGCAGAGATATTAAAACTTTTATATAAATAGTGGATTTAACTCAATAAATTTAAGTTTTCAAAAAGAGAGTTAATTGCATTTAATTGAAAACCATTAATAGTGAGTTGAGAAAAATCAGCATGTAAAAAATATTATCTGATCAAATGGGTATTTAAGCGATTTCTCGTTGTTATTTTATGAAGAAAACCTTAAAAATAATGCAATAAAAAAATGGATAAAACGGTTAATTTAGCAGGATTTAAGCCCTGAAAAAGGAAGTGATTATCTGAAAAAAACAGAAAATGGTGGCTTATTAAAATTGTTTAAGATTACGGGTAAAACAGCATCAGTAAAGATAAAAGGTGAGTATGATTAACGTTGGTTAAACATAGAACATGATATCCGATGATGATTAAACTTAATAAAAAGCAGGCATTAAAATCGGTAAAAACAACGTTGAAAACTTTATACTGATTAAAACCGTAAGTTAAAACAATGACTTTTAATAACAGTTTAAAGCCCGTCTGTCATAAAACACAGGGCGAACGAATTGTTGGGTTATCCGGTTGATGGCTTTCTGAGGAAGTTGATGGGCATAATTTACTTGACCGGGAGGAGCGCGGACGGTTGCCGGAAATGTCCTATGCCCAGTAAAATATTATCGACTCCGCGGATGAAGCATCTAGCTTTCCTGAATGGTCTACGTATCAATTCTGATGTCAGCTAAATGCAGTGCATTGATATCTTTCTCAATGATGGTCTTGATGTCGGCAAACTTCATTCGGAAAGATCTTCATCAGGGGGACCTAAGCGATCCAATTCTGCCAAAATCAACGGAATCTGATCCTCTAAATCAGCGGGTCTTTTATCTTTACTCCACCAGATAAGGGGCCCACGGCGTTTATAATCCACCTTACTGACCGCTTCTTTGCCGTTTAATAAGAATTTCACCATAAAGGCGACTGCCAGTGCTTTATCATTGCCACTGCTTAAGAAAGCAAAGGAATAACTACTGACGTTAGGGATAAAACCACGCCCGATAAGTTGATTGTTCTCGTCCAGGCCGTAGACTTTGAGGAACAGAATATTAGTTTTTTCCAACATGCCTAATTGTGGATAACGGGCAGCATAGGCTTTACCTTTATACTAGGTGTAAAAGATCTGCCGTTCATGATCGATAATTAATGGTGCTTGTCTCTGCCAGAAAAAGATACAATAAACAAAAGGTGGAATAATCAGTAGGTAAAGCAGTAAAAATGTCATATCGGTTATTAAAATATCATTGCTATATTCATAAAAATTATAGCGATAGTGCAGGTATTTTTTTAGAGAAATTTCTTTATCATTACCGATATAACGGGCACCTTTCATATAATCCGGAAAATCATTGCGTAGATAAAATTTTTCACCACATTCTTTTTTGACTATATTAACCCAACGGTGAATGTATGCTTCACCACTTCTTCTCTCTCCGATAAACGCGTTAATATTTAGGATAAGACTACTGATAATTCCTAATGTAACCGGGATCAATGCAATACTCCGGGCGCGGCGTTGAGTATTATGAATATGACATTCCTTATTATCAAGGTAGTCTAGTATTTCCACATGTTTGATAGTTTCTTCATCCTTAATATCCCCGGTGGTGCGGCCAGAAGTTCTTTTTCCCAGCAAGCCAGCCGTTTGGCTGGCAGTGGATGAATAGTGGGAAACCATTTTTTGAGTAGATTTTTTAATGTTGCGTTCATTCGGAAAGATCTTCATCAGGGGGACCTAAGCGATCCAATTCTGCCAAAATCAACGGAATTTGTGTGTCTAAATCAGCGGGTCTTTTATCTTTGTTCCACCAAATAAGCGGTCCACGGCGTTTATAATCCACTTTACTGACTGCTTCTTTGCCGTTTAATAAGAATTTCACCATAAAGGCGACTGCCAGCGCTTTATCATTGCCACTGCTTAAGAAAGCAAAGGAATAACTACTGACGTTAGGGATAAAGCCACGTCCAATAAGCTGATTGTTTTCGTCCAAGCCATAGACTTTGAGGAACAGAATATTAGTTTTTTCGGCCATGCCTACTTGTGGATAACGAGCAGCATAGGCTTTACCTTTATACCAGGTGTAAAAAATCTGTCGTTCACGATCGATAATTAATGGTGCCTGACGGTGTGAAAAAAATACGGCCCATACGAAAGGTGGAATAATCAGCAGATAGAGCAACAGGAAACCTATGTCGACTTTAAAGATATGGCTACTACTGGGGTAATAGGTATAACGATAGTGTAGGTATTTTTTTAGGGAGATTTCTTTATCATTGCTGATATAGCGGGCACCTTCCATATAATCAGGTAGATCATCGCGTAAATAAAATTCTTCTCCATATTTTTTCTTTACCAATTGAACCCAACGATGAATACCTCTTTCATCATTTTTACGGTCTTCGATAAATCCATTAATATTTAGAATAAGACTACTAATGATCCCCAATGTAACCGGGATTAAGGTAATACTCCGGGCGCGGCGTTGAGTATTACGAACATGGCACTCATTATTATCAAGGTAGTCCAGTATTTCCACATGCTTAATGGTTTCTGCATCCTTAATATCCGGTGGTGCCGCCAGAAGCTCTTTTTCCCAGCAAGCCAGACGCTTGGCTGGCAGTGGATGAATAGTGGGGAACCATTTTTTGAGTAGATTTTTGAGTCGTTGCTTCATAGTGTGCGCTCCCCATCAAAACTACCCTTAATGGTATTTTCTGCTGTAGGTTTTTCTCCCCATAAATAGCGCAAAGGAGCAATAACATTGTCTGACTGCTGGTAATACCAATATAGCTTGCTGCGATAAGGGTTTATTTCTCTCCCTTCTGTCGTGACTATTTCCAGTGTAGCTGTATTGCCATTCAGAGTCAGTTTAGCCTGTTCTTGTGCTACGTCAAATATGGAATCACGAACAGTATCTCGCGTATACTGGCGACGGTTAATGGTGACAGGAATAATTTGTGCACCGATATAATATATTTCATTTTCTTTAACGAAAAGCCTATATATTTCTGAAATACCCATCTGGAAGGCAGGTAAGGTAAATTGATAGGTGGTTTTTCTATATTCTCTGTGTATCTTTAGTTGTGGCTGAATAAACAGATTTAAAAACTCCTGGTTTTCGATAACGAAATTATTTTGGGTGTCATTGTGCATTTCTCTGGCTATTTCTAATTGTAATGAAATTTCAGGTCTTCTTTCATCTCCCCAAAAAGCATATTTATTTGCCGCTCCCCAAAAACAGTTATTCAGCGTTTTCTCCAAATCTGACCAGGCACTGCTGGCCTGGACAATACTGCCCCGATAAGCAAACTGGCTCCTACGACTATTGCAGTGAGTACGCCCCCAGTCAGGAAGGTGCCAGCAGCAGCCCCGATCCAGACCGCTGTGGTCAGAATAATGGAACCTGTTCCTATCGCTACCTGGCTATAACCTTCGACTTTATTACCCACTTTGAAAGCGTTACTGGCATCATAGAAGGAGACCAGCGTCCCTAAATAACCTGCCACGCTACCGGCAACCCGGGAGAACTGACTGACCATAGCTGTATTGAC